>NQJG01000160.1 GCA_002256465.1 Methylococcaceae bacterium NSP1-1
ACCATAGGGTTACTTTGTAATCTGTTTGGTAAAGACCAATCTGGATCCAACTGATACATTCCCAGTAGTGTACGAACAGCTTTTGATTTTGAATTTCCAGTACTTTCACCTAGACCAAATTTTTTATATAACTCTTTGGCGCTAATATGAGGTGTCTGGCTTTTATCAAATAAAAAATTTACCATTCCAATTGCATGAGTTATCCCACAAGCCCATGTGTTTATGTTTCCTGTTTCTAAGGGAGATGGGCGTTTTCTAGATAAAGCGGCAACCGCATAACGTATAAGTTGAGCATAATCCTCGTTTAGGTTTTCCTTAGAAAACCTATCGGTTATTTCTACTATAGCCTTATATTTTTCCTGCATTACTTTCGGAACATTTTCCGATTTTTTTACCTGTGCCATTTTTACTCACCATAGTGAATTAATTTATTTGAGGCCATTGCAATATCAGGCAGTGGATGGGGCTAGTTTATCTTTGTTTTGCATTAATTCACCGCCAACATATTATCCAGCGCCCGTTTGGCCAATCTGGCTTCCTCAACAGGCACTGATATCTGATTGATCACATGCCCCGCTACCAGATTTTCCAGCACCCAGGCCAAATGTTGCGGGTCAGTTCTGAACATGGTTGAGCACATGCACAGCGTCGGTGACATAAAATGTACGTTTTTACCCTGCGCTTTGCATTCTTCATGCAAGCGATTGACCAAATTTAATTCGGTCGCAACCAGCCAGCGTGTATTGGGTTCGGCTTCGCGGACGGTTTTTAAAATGTACTCTGTAGAACCGACATAATCAGCTTTTAGGCAGACTTCAAAACAGGCTTCCGGGTGTGCAATTACCTTCGTTTCCGGATAACGTTCAAGAAAGTTATCAATTTGTTCCGGCTTAAAGACCTGATGCACGGAACAATAACCGTTCCAGAGTATGATTTTGGCATTGCGGATTTGTTCTTCTGTCAAGCCGCCCATAGGTTTATTAAAATCCCAGGTCACCATTTCTTCCAACGGGATGCCCATGCGGTAACCGGTATTGCGTCCTAAATGCTGATCCGGAAAAAACAGCACCTTAGGCCGTTTGGCAAAACTCCATTCCAGTATTTTCCGGGCATTGGATGATGTGCAAACTATGCCGTCATGCTTGCCGCAAAACGCTTTCAGATCGGCGGCCGAATTGATATAGGTAACCGGTGTTACTTCATTTTCAACGTCGATTACCTGTGCTAATTCCTGCCAACATTTCTGAACTTTTAAGAGATTTGCCATATCCGCCATAGAACAACCCGCCGCCAAATCGGGCAAGATGGCTATTTGCTCAGGACGGGACAATATATCGGCGACTTCTGCCATAAAATGCACACCGCAAAATACGATGTATTCAGCCTCCGATTGTGCTGCATCTCTGGACAATTTTAAGGAATCACCAGTGAAATCGGCATGTTTAAAAACTTCGTCGCGCTGGTAATGGTGTCCGAGTATCACACAACGGCTACCCAGTTTGGCTTTAGCAGAAATAATGCGGGCATCGCATTCTTCATCATCGAGCAATGCGTAATCTTGAATGGGGAAGGTTGTTGAAGTCATATTTTTACCATTTTGACAGGCGTTAAAAAAGTTAAGAGGTTAATCCTGCTTAACCTTCTCTTTCCCGGCAGGTTTAATCAATCTAATCCCTAACTCCTTTAACTGTTCATCGGTCACAACCGCAGGAGCACTGACTAATGGACACGACGCTGATTGGGTTTTTGGGAAGGCTATCACGTCACGAATAGAATGTGATCCTGTCATCAGCATGACCAAACGATCCAATCCAAAAGCCAAACCACCATGAGGAGGCGCGCCGTATTTCAGAGCATCCAACAGGAAGCCGAATTTTTCTCTAGCCTCTTCTTTCCCTATACCTAAAATTTCAAAGACAGTTTGTTGCATAGCGGTGCGGTTGATACGAATTGAACCACCCCCGACTTCTGTACCGTTTAACACTAAATCATAAGCGCGTGATAACGCCGCTCCAGGATTGGCCACCAAATCCTCGACTGAGCAACTGGGGGCGGTAAAGGGGTGATGAATGGCATTGTAACGCCCTTCTTTTTCATCCCAATCAAACATCGGGAAATCAACCACCCAAACCGGCTTCCATTCACCTTCCAGCAAATTAAGGTCATGTCCCAGTTTAACGCGCAACGCGCCCATTGCTTCATTAACGATGCTGGCTTTGTCGGCGCCAAAGAATATTAAATCGCCTGTTTGGGCGCCTGTTTTCTCAAGCACACTGTACCAGACAGCATTAGGAGCAAATTTAACGATCGGAGATTGCAAGCCCTCAATGCCAGCGGTCAGGTCATTAACTTTGATGTAAGCCAAACCTTTTGCACCGTAAATGCTAACAAATTTTGTTAATTCATCAATGTCTTTACGGCTTAAATCGCCCGCACCTGGAACGCGCATGGCGACCACGCGACCTTTCGGGTCATTGGCAGGTGCCGAGAAGACTTTAAAATCGACCTCTTTCATGTCGTCGGCAATATCGACCAATTCCAGCGGAATCCGTAAATCAGGGCGATCAATGCCATAGCGTGATATGGCTTCCTGGTGGCTCATGCGGGGGAATTTGGCGTCCAGCTCTACATTAATTACTTTAGCAAATAATTGACGAATCATTTCTTCCATGACATCCATGATTTCGTTTTCATCCATGAATGACGTTTCAATATCCAATTGGGTGAATTCGGGTTGCCTGTCAGCACGCAAGTCTTCATCGCGAAAACAGCGCACGACTTGATAGTATCGGTCCATACCCGCGACCATCAACATTTGTTTATAAAGTTGTGGTGATTGCGGCAGGGCAAAAAAAGAGTTTTCATGAGTACGACTGGGCACGATGTAATCACGTGCACCTTCAGGTGTGGCCTTGGTTAAATAAGGCGTTTCAATTTCAAAAAACTCGTTATCATCAAGGAAATTTCTTAATACCCTCGTCACATCACGGCGCACTTTCATTTTTTCCTGCATAACAGTCCGGCGCAAGTCGATGTAGCGATAGCGCAGACGCAGTTCCTCGTTGACTTCTATATCGCTTTCTACAGGGAACGGCGGGGTTTCGGATTCATTCAGGACTTCTATATCTTTAGCCAGTATTTCAATCGCGCCAGAGTGCATATTGGCGTTGATTGTGCCTGCTGGACGATCACGGACGATGCCGGTTATTTTTAATACATATTCACTGCGGACATGCTCTGCAATGGCAAACGTTTCAGCAACGTCGGGATCAACCACGACTTGTACCAAGCCGGCACGGTCTCTGAGGTCGATAAAAATAACGCCACCGTGGTCACGGCGTCTATGAACCCAACCGCAGATTGAAACGGTTTTGCCTAGCTGTTGTGTATTTAATTCTCCGCACTTGTGGGTACGCATAAATTTTCCCTGTGT
>NQJG01000020.1 GCA_002256465.1 Methylococcaceae bacterium NSP1-1
ATGTTTTTTTTACGCTCCTTGGTCAATACGACAGGGTCGATGATTTTCGCTTCCGGCCAACCCGCATAGGTATCGTAAGTATCGATAGCGCGTAATTGTTTAATGTAATCCTTGACAATATCGGAACTTAAATTGACATCGTCTTCTTGGACGACTAGTTCAGCAGTGGCCATGTTGTTTTCTCCGTTGAATAAAAAAGTTGTTTCGCTGATTCCAAGCTGGATTTTCAGTTCTATTTAGTTAGCGAATTTGTTCCTTCTCCCTTGAGGGAGAAGGTTAGGATGAGGGGGATTATAAAAAGCATATATACGCGATGCTCAACTTTAAGCTTGAACCAACCCTTCAAATTGCAAAGGATCGCGATGCAAACAGTAATTTAAAAAAACAGCCACGGTATGGGCGAGCAATTTACGGACAAAGCGATTGGTCAAATGCCAGAGGTCTCGCGCTCGAACCTTTTCGATATTGAAACGATCAGTCAATTGACCGATCACTGTTTCGACGAGGCGTCGCGCCGACAGTAATTGCTGGACAAAAGAATTTGGGCGCGTGTCAGTCATGTTTTTTCGCAACGGCGTCTGCAAATCGATCTCGTGTTCGGCCAATTCTTGCTTCAAAAAAGGTTTGATAAACCCTTTGTCGCCAATCAATAAGCCCTGTATGCCGTCTGTCATGTCCTGTAAGACGTCGCGTTCGTCTATGTTTGCGGGCGCAAAGGTATAGCCGCTGATGACGCCTTCCAAATTGATGATGATGTGCCCTTCAAATCCGTAGTAAAATTCATCCTTGGCCGCGCAATAGCCATAACTGGCTTCGTATTTAAAGCACTCGCTTTTAGGCGCTCGGGTAATTCGACAAACGGGCATCGGAAAACCGTCAACCAAGTGAATGGGATCGCCATAGCCGTTTAGCTCTCTTGATAAATGCTTCAGTATGCGTTGCTTTATCGCCCATAGGTTGGCGCACTGTTTGGCAAAGTTCGCCCGTGATCCTAAATTCGGAAACCACGCGTGCCAATGATTCCTAAAATACCGCCAAATCCCCTTGTCTTGATCTTTGCCTAAAAACTCGCCAACAATTTCCAGGGTAATCACCTCGCTATCCGTCAACTTGGGATCAAATCCTCGGCACCGGAGTGGAGTATCGACAACTTGAGGATAAATATCCACTACACAGCAATAAACATAAATGATAAAGTCTTCTAATGGCATGACACACCTCCCGCTATCGTTTGTTTTCTACAAATTGACTTTACGACAGAAGAGGAGTGTTATGCCACCTTTTTACATCTAAAAAGTTGAGTATCGCGTATCTATTATTTACCTTCGCCAAACTTTTTCCAGCGCAAGCGGTTGGCATTAGTCACCACAGTCAAGGAAGACATTGCCATCGCCGCGCCAGCAATCATGGGGTTTAATAATACGCCAAATAAGGGGTACAACAACCCTGCAGCAACCGGAATACTAATAGTGTTGTAGAAAAATGCACCGATCAGATTTTGTTTAATATTGATAACTGTCGCCTTGGATAATTCGATGACTTCGGGGACTTTTAACAACGAGCCTTGCAAAATGACCACATCCGCACTTTCTATCGCAACATCAGTTCCTGTGCCGATCGCCAGACCCACATCAGCTTGGGCTAATGCCGGCGCATCATTAATACCATCGCCGACCATACCGACAATTTCACCCTGTTGCTGCAATTCTTTAACAACAGCAGCTTTATCCTGTGGTAACACCTGAGCTCTAACTTCAGCAATACCTGCTTGTTTAGCTATCGCATGAGCTGTTATTTGATTATCCCCGGTTACCATTATGATTCGTAGATTCTGGTTTTTCAGGCGTTGTACCGCCTGGGCAGAGTCCGTTTTAATAGGATCAGAGACAGCAATAATGCCGACTATTTTATCGTCTACGGCAAGCAACATCGGTGTTTGACCCAGAGATGACAGATTTTCAAGCCTGTTGTTATAGCGGGTAAATTTGATGCCTTTGGTATCCATCAACGCTTTGTTACCAAAAATCACGTTTTGTTCGTTAATTTGAGCCGTGACGCCGAAACCTGCGATGGCTTCAAAGTGCTTGGCTTTTTCCAGTTTGATCTGCTTATTTTCTGCGGCCGTTAAGATAGCCGCTGCTAAGGGATGTTCGGAGCCTGACTCTATACTTGCCGCCAATTGCAGCACATTTTCCTCGGTATAATCGTCAATGGCTTCTATGATCGAAACAACCGGTCTGCCTTCGGTTACCGTTCCGGTTTTATCGAGGATTAAACAGGTCAGCTTACCCGCAGCTTGTAACGCATCTCCTTTGCGAATCAGAATACCCGATTGCGCAGCTCTGCCAACTGCCACCATTACGGAAATAGGCGTTGCCAAACCTAGCGCACAAGGACAGGCTATAACCAGAACAGTCATTGATGTGACAAAAGCGTAACCCAATGACGGATCGGGCCCAAAAGCGTACCACACAAGAAAAGTCAACACCGAAATCGCAACCACGGCCGGAACAAAAACACTGGAAATTTTATCGGCTAAACGGGCGATTTCGGGTTTGCTACTTTGTGCTTGCCGGACGCTTTTAATAATTTGCGCTAATGCTGTATCACGTCCTATACGAGTTGCCTGAAACAGAAAGCTACCGGTCTGGTTCATGGTGCCTGCTACAACTTCTGAGCCAACGCTTTTTTCTACAGGTATCGGTTCACCGGTCAACATGGACTCATCCATTGTGGAATGCCCTTCCAGTAAAACACCATCAACCGCAATTTTTTCACCTGGCCTTACTCGTAGCGTTTCACCTAAACCTACTTCCTCGATAGGAATATCCATTTCTTCGCCATTTCTAACCACGCGAGCAGTGCGCGGTTGCAGGCCGATCAATTGCCGAATGGCGCTGGATGTTTTACCTCTAGCCATTGTTTCAAGCGCCGTCCCCAGATTAATAAAGGCCAGAATCACTACGGCGGCTTCAAAATAAGCATGTTTTGCCAAGGTGGGCAGGGTATCGGAATAGTCAATAACGATGCAGGAATATAGCCATGCCGAACCTGTGCCCAAGGCAATCAAGGTGTCCATATTAGCCTGGCCCAGGCTTAATGACTTGATTGCGCCACTGTAAAAGTGCCAACCTGAATACACCATTATGCTCAGAGTAATAAGCGCAATTTCCGGCCAAACCTGTTGCCCAGCCGTTGAGCCGATTTCAGGTAGCCAGCTGTAATGTTCAGCCAGCATGAGCAAGGCGCCAAAACTACCCGCGACAGATGCTTTCTTCATCAGGTTACGGTAACGCTGCAACTCCTGCTGTTCCTGCTCCGCAGGATCTTCCAGGCCCTCCATCACGGCCGCATCATAACCGGCATCTTTAGCCGCCTGTTTTAAAGCTTCAGGATCAACATTTCCTTTAACCATAGCAGAATGGTCAGCAAAATTGACGCTGACTGAAGTGACACCATCAACGGCAGACAGTGCACCCTCAACAGCACTCACGCAACCTGCGCACCGCATCCCTAGAATGGATAGCCGTATCTCACCAGAAGTCTCTTCTGTACTCATAAAATTCACCTAAGCTGAAAGTTCGATAATTTAATGGCTATTTAACTGTGAAACCTGCGCCACTAATGGTGTTTTTTATCGTATCCAGACTGGTTTTTTCAGTATCATATTCGACGCTAACCTCCTTGTCTTTAAACGATGCTTTGACCGAAATTACGCCAATAATAGCCTCCAGTTTGCCCGTAATATTTGCTTCACAACCGCCACATTTCATATCGGTAACTGTTAAAACTACAGATTCAATCATTTCTCTTTCCTTATCTTCAAGTAAAATTAAGCTTTATATCATATTCGACTAATAGTCGGTAATCATGATACAACTTTTACTATTTAAATTAATAGCTATCCAATTTACCTGCCAAACACAGCCAAGTATCCATTGAACAGCAGTGTTTGTTCTTGGTACGATAATAACTCAAATCACCTCATTAGTAACTTATGCAATTAAATACAATCACTAATCAAACCATTGCACTTGCCGGTATTGCCCAAGCTGCTGCACTGGTTCAACAACTGGCTACCACAGGGACGGCCGACCCGACAGCGATGGAAACCAGTATCGCCAGTGTCTTAAAAATAGATTCAGACAGTGTCATTGATGTTTATGGCAGCCTGGCCGGAATAAAACTCGGGTTGGAACAACTTAACGTACAAATGACAGGCTATAAAATTGTCAATCCTGAACAGGCACGTTATTCCGCTTCGCTGGTTTTTCTCGAAAATCAGCTATCTGGTCGTAAGGATCTGCTTAAACTCATTCAAATCGGCATCACTAAAGCTCAAGCTCAGAGTGAACACTTTGGTTCGTTACATGAAAATGTACTGGCTAATCTTGGCGAAGTTTATCAGAGCACAATCAGCACGCTCCAGCCGAGAATAATGGTTAATGGTGAACAGGAGTATTTATCCAGACCCGACGTCGCTAATAAAATACGCGCTTGCTTGTTGGCTGGAATACGTTCAGCCATCTTGTGGAAACAATGTGGCGGAACTCGCTGGAAATTTCTATTTTTTCGCAAAAAAATCCAAGCTGAATTACAAATCCTGCTAAAACAAGTCTAGCCGTGAACATCGCATAACTCATAGCAGTTGAACATCTTTGTTGTTACCCGTTTTAGCTTACTCAATAAATTGGCGAGTAAATTCATCCGCCACCAGGGGTTTGCTGAAATGGTAGCCTTGAAAACCTTTGCAATTACTGTCACGCAAATATTGAGCTTGTTGAATGGTTTCCACCCCTTCGGCAATTACAGATAATCCGAAATGCTTGGCCATACCGATAATTGTTTCAACAATGACTGCAACATTGGAATCAGTATTCATGTCGCGGACAAAACTTTGATCAATTTTAAGCTGATTAAGCGGGAGCTGTTTCAGGTAAGCTAGTGAAGAATAACCCGTGCCAAAATCATCAATAGCAATATGGATGCCCAGATTTTGCAATGTTTGCAACTTTTCGAGGGTGTCATCGGCATCTTCAATAAGACTGCCTTCAGTAATTTCAAGGGTTAAACGCGACTTAGCAATGCCGTATTCGGACATGAGAGTGGAAATTTTATGGGCAAATTTAGGCTGACGGAATTGTTTTGGGCTGATATTAACAGCTAATCGTGGCAAACTGGGCCATTTGATTAATTGCGAACAAGCTTCCTTTATCACCCAATCGCCAATAAGCAGTATCAGGCCAGTTTCCTCGGCAACATGAATAAAGTTAGCAAGGGGTATTATGCCTTTATCCGGGTGTTGCCAACGCAACAAGGCTTCAGCTCCAATTAGTTGGTTTTTGAGATCAAATTGTGGTTGATAGTGCAAGGAAAATTGTTGTTGAGTCAAAGCCTTGCGTAAATCTCTCTCCAGTATCAATCGTTGGTTGGCGCGGCGCTGCATATCTTCATTATAAAAACTGATCGAATTACGACCTCGATTTTTGGCATGGTACATAGCAGTGTCGGCTTGTTTTAACAGCTCGCCGGGTGTGATATTAGGATGAGGCATCAAGGTAATACCAATGCTGGGCGTGATATGATGGATATGTTCCTTTAGTTGATAAGGCGCCTGTAAGGCCATTTGTACTCGCTCCGCCAAAGTCAAAGCATGCTCCATCATGATGTCCTGAGAGATTTCTCTGCAACTCAGCAGTATTACGAATTCATCTCCACCTAAGCGGGCAACGGTATCCTCATCCCGGACACAGTGTTTCAACCGTTTGGCGACTTGCATCAAAAGTTCGTCACCAATGTCATGTCCCAAAGAATCATTTAATGTTTTAAAATGATCCAGATCCAGATATAAAAGTGCACCATTAGTTTTATGACGTATGTCGCTGGATAAGGCTTTTTCCAGATTTGCCATAAACAGGCGACGATTGGGTAAATTGGTCAACGCATCAAAAAAAGCCAAATGGGTAACTTTTTTTTCTGAAAGTTTTCTTTCAATGGCGATACTGGCCAGTTGAGCGAGTTCGCTGATTTCAGTTAACAACTCAGTATCAGGGTAATTGGGAGCCCGATGGTAAACAGCAAATACGCCTAACACCCGTTGTGTTGAAGAGAAAATAGGCTCTGACCAACAGGCCGCCAACCCAGCCTGCTTTGCCAGCAAAACAAAATTCCGGCAATAGGGATGCTGAAAAACGTCCTCAATAATAATACGCTGCCCCTTATAGGCTGCAGTGCCACAACTACCCACACCATCACCGATAGCTGTTCCGTCTATAGCCTGATTATAGAACTCAGGCAGACTGGGCGCGGCGCCTGTATGTAGATGTTTTCCTTGTTCATCCAGCAGCAGAATTGAGCATAAACTGTCTGAAAATCTTTGTTCAGCGGTTTTTACAATCAGCTCAAGAATGTCGGACAAAGGGGTTGGGCTGGCAATAGCTTGCAACACTTTATTATGGTCATTGTGCTGCTGGATAATTTTTTTACGCCAGGTAATTTCCTTTTCCAATTCTTGTGTACGGATTTTAACAATGTCTTCGGTTTGCATCGTCCGACCCGTTAACATCAGCAGGCCTAAGCCAGTCAGTCCGGTAAGCAAAAAACCGCCTAAAATCAACCACCAGATATTCCAGGAAATTTGCGTTTGATAAAACTGTGGAGCTGCGCGATAGGTTACACTCCAGATGCGATTAGCCAAAGGTAACTGTATGGTTTTCTCCAATGCCTGGAAATCAAGATTGAGTGTTGATATGTCCGCTGTTTCATTAAACAGCTCTAGAGCCCCATCAGTAATTTTTAAAAGAATCTGGAGATTATCGAAATGGCTCTTAACTTCGTTGACTTCATTGCCAACCAGTAAAACGCTGGCAACAAAGCCCCGTAAGTATTGGCGACGTTGCTCGAGCGTATTCAGAATCTTATGCGACTGATAAACTGGCGAATAAATTACAGCACCTGGACTGTTTTTCGGCTCTTGCACCAGATCGATCAAGTCAGTGACTGTCGTTTCCCCAGTGTTCCGTGCCATTTGTATAGCTTGATAAGCCATTTGATTGGTGCTTATATCAAAACCAAATGCTCGCTCGTTGCCTTGAAAAGGCTCAACATAGGCAATGGGGAAATATTCACTGCGGAGCGAAACCGGCTGCATTCCTTGTTTACCGTCAGCTGCTCGAATAGCAAAACCAGGCCCCAAAAGCTGTTCATAAAAAGATCGATTAATTGTTGTAATGCGTGGTATCCATTCCAACGCCAATATGGCTTTATGATTGGAAAAAACACTTTGGGTAAATAATTTAAAATCATTGGGCGTGACATTGATTGAACTGTCAAAAAAACCTTTTAAAGTTTGGTTAATTTCGATGTGACGGTTGATTTCATTTTGCAGTGCGTTGTGCAGTAAATTGGCTCGTTCTTCAAAAATGGCACTAATTCGTGCCTGTTCCTGGCTTTTGCCCAATTGAAACAAGACAGCAACCAACAGTGAAAGCATAACCAATGGCAAAGCAACCGAGTTGATTCGCAATTGCCATTGGCTGCGAGGTGTTCCAATAAAACAAAGCAATAACGGCGTAAAAATCAGCACTCCGATGACATCGCCAACCCACCAGGTCATCCAGCTGAAAGCTATATTTTCCAAGTTAATGACGCCTTCCAGATAGAGCGTTGTTATGCCGATCGATGCGGAAATTATGCAGCTGAGCAGACCACCCAAAGCAAAAAAACGCAAAATACTACTATCACTAATCAAGGGATTATTTGCGCCAAGATTATGTTTGATCAGCCAAGCACCCACCACCGCTTGCGCTGTAGCGGCTGTACTGGCTATACCACCGATAAATAGGGAGGTAGGAATATTTTGCAGATTGGCAATATCTAAAAACGCGTAAACCTGAATAAAAAAAGCGCCTAACCAAATTCCGGGGATCACGCTTCTGCCATAGGTGACAATACCCGCCAGCGCAATTCCCGCAGCAGGCCATATAGAACTGGCATGGCTGGGAGGGATAGCTATCAGTGTACCAAGGTACCCCCCAAAAAAATAACCCAGGGCCAGGAAAAGATTAAGTCGTAGCATATAAAGTTTTATCGCAAGCCCGAAAAACAAAGGTAGGATGGAAATTGTCAAAAAATAATCGCATTAATCTTTTTTCTAACACTCATAATATGAAATACCTTTTAGGCTTTTTGGGTAAACAAATGCGACAAGCAGAAGTCCAGAAAATATATTTCTAACTTCCTATGTTATTTATCAAATATAACAGATATCCCAAGTATTTTCAGGTAACTCTAAATGGATTTTGAAGTGGGGTCAGGAAAAAACAATTTATAAAATAAATAACAGATTGAAAGTAAATATCAATATCCAGTTACAATAGCGGTTATTCTAAAATTATTTTATCGGTATATGATCCATAGACACTCTATTTTATTAATATTTATCATTTCGGTATTAGCCACAATCGCCTTTTTTGTTGCCCCTGGATTACAACAAAAAGCCGGTATTGTAGCACCTGCAACTGTTTATAACCGCTCAGAAGTTACCAGCGGCATTGAAAAACCCTGCTCTAATGAACATCCTGACTGGCGACCTGCGCAAGTTATTGAAGGTGTTACAGTTGATGCCGCACCGTCATGCGATCCTGATAACCCCTATGACATTGCAACGTCCGTTAAAGGCACCAACAATGTGTCAATGGCGACATTAATGCAGACCAATCTGGCGCAAGACGCTTTAACCATGACCGACGACCTGGATCATGATGGCGATCCCGACGTTATTCATATAAAACTGGAGGTTGTCGAACTCAACGGCGCGAGTCCCGATGGCGAGTTTTTAATCAATACCTTTGATATCGCGCCCGGTATCCAGCCGGGGCTTTGGGTTTACGCGCCCAAATCCCGGGGCATGGCGCTTAAAAACTTTAATTCGGTGGTAGCCAATCCCTTACCCCATACCATTCATCTTCATGGTGTGGATCACCCCTGGCTCACCGCCAAAGGTGAAGATAATGACGGCATGGAAGAACATGCGGTTTTCCCCGGAAAAAGCCATACTTATGAAATACAGCCCAGACATGCGGGAACCATGCTTTATCATTGCCATGTACAAACTGCGCAGCATTTTATGATGGGATTGAGCGGCCTATTTATTGTTGAAGAAAATCAGCCTGATAACTGGGTGCAAACCTTCAACATAGGCGCCGGGCAAGTGAGGCATCCATCGGTTGCAGTAAAAAAATCCTACAGCCAGGAATATGACTTACATTATCAGTCCGTTGATAAAAATTTGGCGCAAATTATACAGAATGCGAATGACCCCAGATTGATCGCGCAGCGAATGGCCCGCGACTATAACATGACCGAATCCTTTGAAAATTACTTCATGCTGAATGGCCGCTCCTTCCCCTACACCCTGCGTGACGGAATGATTATCGCAGAAGAAAATGAAAACATTAAACTACATATTGCCAACTTGCAACGCTCATCAATAGCACTCCATATGCACGGGCATAAAGCAACCGTTACGGCCCTGGACGGTGTTGATCAACCCGCAGGTCTACAAGTGACACGGGATGTTTTTGACATCGCCCCGGCGCAACGGACTGATGTGCTGCTGCAAACCAAAAACAACGGCTTGAACAGTTACGGACCCGGCCTGTGGATGTTTCATGACCATGTGCCTACAGGCACAACCACCGATGGCATGGAACCCGGAGGTAATATAGCAATCCTCGCCTATAAGTCGTACCTCGACGAACAAGGGATGCCGAAAATGCACGATGAATTATTCGATCAGGTATTCAGTAAAGATTACTATGCCAAAAAAGTGGCGGTGTGGGGTTTTGGCGATTTTGCCCCGTTACTGGGCGACGCCGGTTTAATCGCTCCGAACTATTTGCA
>NQJG01000161.1 GCA_002256465.1 Methylococcaceae bacterium NSP1-1
CTGCTGCATATACAGAAGCTCTTTTGAACCTTCTGCAAAGGTCAGATAAGGCAGCTTTTGCATTTCTTCATCGGTTACCGGTAACTCATAGCGGTCCCGAAAATGGGTCAGCGAGATTTCGCTCATTTTTTTCTGTTGATGAGAAATATTCTGGGCTTCTCCGGATGCCCCCATGCCATAACCTTTAATGGTTTTAGCCAAAATAACGGTAGGTTGTCCCTTGTGATTTACAGCCGCATGAAACGCGGCATACGTTTTGGCCGGATCATGGCCGCCCCTGTTCAGAGCCCAGATATCATGGTCAGACCAGTCGGCAACCATCGCCTTTAATTCCGGCGTATTAAAGAAATGTTCGCGCACATAAGCGCCATCCTTAGCTTTAAAGGTTTGATAATCACCATCGACACACGCCATCATGCGTGCAGCTAACAAGCCGTTTTTATCACGAGCCAGCAAGGCGTCCCAGCGCTGCCCCCAAACGAGTTTAATGACATTCCAGCCCGCGCCGCGAAATTCACTTTCCAGCTCTTGAATAATTTTGCCATTACCACGCACAGGGCCATCCAGGCGTTGCAAATTACAGTTAACCACAAAAATGAGGTTATCCAGCTTTTCGCGTCCAGCCAGGCCGATGGCACCCAATGATTCAGGCTCATCTGTTTCACCATCACCCAGAAAACTCCAGACTTTACGCCCTGACGTATCAGCAAATCCACGGTCCTGCAGATAATGCATGAAGCGTGCCTGGTAAATTGCCATAATCGGACCGAGTCCCATTGAAACTGTCGGGAACTGCCAGAAATCCTGCATCAGCCAAGGGTGCGGATAAGAAGACAAACCATTGCCATTGACTTCCTGGCGAAAGTTATCCATTTGCTCTTGAGTAAATCTCCCCAGCAAGAAAGCACGTGCATAATCACCCGGCGTCAGGTGGCCTTGCGTAAAAATCAAATCGCCATCATGTTGGTCTGAAGGCGCATGCCAAAAATGGTTATAACCGACATCGTAAAGGGTTGCCGCTGAGGCAAAACTGGCAATATGTCCACCCACATTGGTATGCTTGTTTGCCCTTAATACCATCATCATGGCATTCCAGCGTACATAGGAACGGATTTTTTGTTCTATAGTCGCATCACCGGGGAATTGCGCTTGCCGGGAAACGGGAATGGTATTGAGATAGGCTGTGTTGGCACTAAATGGGATATCAAATCCTGAATGCCGCGTTGCAGCAACCAGCTGTTCAATCAGAAAGTGCGCGCGTTCACTGCCATCCTGCTCTAATACCGATTGCAACGCTTCAATCCACTCTTGGGTTTCTGTTGGATCAATATCATTCTGTCCGGTAATCTCTGAAATCAAGCTGTTGTTCATGTGTGATCCTGTTGGGACGGGTTGTGCATGGCTTAAAAAATTATTTTTCTATGAAATCCAATTAAGTCATTTTGACCCCGTATTGACTCGGTTTGTAAGACCATCCGAGAAATTGCACGCATCAAGGAGGTCAGAATGCCTTGGTAAAGGCGCATAGTATATACAAATGAATGGACTCAATACACCCGTTTTAGTAAATGTAGCCTGAGTTGGGAGTAAAACAAAAGAGATCTGTTTTATCGAACATGTCTGTGGTCTGCGTCGGGCATAGCAAAAAAGACAAATTGAAAAGCTTGAACATTATAATACCTGCACCTTCATCAAGGTGATTTTCACGCTCCAGATAGAGGCAGTGCCAATCAAGGACTTGGGAACAGGTTAAAAAGCTGTAAAATAGGACTTTTATTTTTCATCTTCCATCACATCATGCGCACTACTCAATTTCCTCTTAATACCGTAAAAGAAACGCCTGCCGACGCTGAAATCGCCAGTCATCAACTGATGATACGCGCAGGACTTATCCGTAAACTGGCCGCCGGCCTTTACAGCTGGTTGCCTTTGGGGTTGCGTGTATTACGCAAGGTGGAAAAAATCACGCGGGAAGAAATGGAAAAAGCAGGGGCCCTGGAAGTGTTAATGCCCGCTCTGCAACCCGCGGAACTTTGGCAGGAAACCGGACGCTGGGAGCAATACGGGCCAGAGCTGGCGCGCTTAAAAGACCGTCATGATCGTGATTTTTGCCTGGGGCCTACCCATGAAGAAATTATTACCGATCTGGCGCGTAATGAGATTAAAAGCTACAAACAACTGCCTATTACTTACTATCAGGTACAAACCAAATTCCGTGATGAAATCCGTCCACGCTTCGGTGTCATGCGTTCGCGCGAATTTATAATGAAAGATGCCTATTCCTTTCACCTGGATCAAGACTCGTTACAAGAAACCTACGATGTCATGTATCAGGCTTACAGCAATATTTTTAATCACCTGGGGCTAAAGTTTCGCGCTGTTATCGCTGATTCAGGTTCAATCGGCGGCGCGGTTTCGCATGAATTTCATGTGCTGGCGGATTCCGGTGAAGATGCTATTGCGTTCTCAACAGGCAGTGATTATGCGGCTAATATTGAGAAAGCTGAAGCGGTTATGCCCTCCGGCTCTCGGGGCCCGGCAACGGCTGACCTAGAACTGATCGATACTCCCAATCAACACAGTATCGAAGACATCAGTAATTTTTTAGCAATTTCTGCTGCACGATGCCTGAAGACACTGATTGTTAAAGGTGAAGAAGAGGGCGGCTTGGTGGCTTTGTTGTTAAGAGGCGACCATGAGCTGAATAAAATCAAGGCAGAAAAAATTGATGGTGTCGCTTCCCCGCTGGAATTTGCCAGCGAAGATGATATTCAACGAGTCTGCAACTGCAAACCCGGATCTATAGGTCCGCTGGGCTTGACTATTCCGATTATTGCTGACCGTAGCGTAGTGGTTATGTCTGATTTTGTCTGCGGGGCAAATCTAGACGGCAAGCATTATCAAGGCGTTAACTGGGAGCGCGATCTACCTGTTCCTGTCCTCATTGCTGATATCCGCACTGTCGTTGAAGGCGATCCTAGTCCGGATGGTAAAGGCGAAATTACGCTTGCTCGAGGAATTGAAGTGGGCCATATCTTTCAGTTGGGTACTAAATATAGTGCGGCAATGAAAGCCGGTGTTATCAATGAAGGCGGTAAAAATCAAATCATGCTGATGGGCTGTTACGGTATTGGTATTTCCCGTGTTGTCGCTGCCGCTATCGAACAAAACCACGATGACAAAGGCATTATCTGGCCAGCAAATCTGGCACCCTTTCAAGTTGCACTCTGCCCCATGAATATGCACAAGTCTGAACGTCTGAAAGCAGCGTCGGAGCAGTTGTATAAAGATTTGCTGGCTGCGGGCATTGATGTGTTATTTGATGATAGAAAAGTACGGGCAGGCTTTATGTTTTCCGATATGGAGTTGATCGGTATTCCGCATTGTATAATCGTTGGCGATCGCGGTCTGGATACCGGCACAGGCTTTATGTTTTCCGATATGGAGTTGATCGGTATTCCGCATTGTATTATTGTTGGCGATCGTGGTTTGGATACCGGTACGGTTGAATACAAAGGCAGAACAACACAGGAAAATGAAGAAATCCCGTTTGCGGATATTATTAATTTCCTGAAAGCAAAACTGGTTTAAGGTTAAAAGTAAAGAGACGTTTTTACTTCATAGCGTCTCTGTGCTTGCAATGATTCTTAAGCTGGAAAGAACGTAAAAATCCCCCCCAATTCACATTCAGACTTGACAAATAATTCTCATCGTAGAGACTAGAACAGTTTTAACAACCTTAGAGTACACTTTCTTTGAACGATCTGCCCCTAAGTATGCTGTTTGGCATACTTGCCCTCATGCTTATTCTTTCCGCTTTTTTTTCCGGTTCAGAGACGTCTTTAATGTCACTGAATCGGTATCGCTTAAGGCATTTAGTTAAACTCAAACATTCTGGTGCGATAAAGGCACATAAATTATTGCAAAGCCCCGATCGCTTGCTAGGTCTTATTTTACTCGGTAATAATTTTGTTAATAACTTCGCAGCATCGTTAGCAACAGTCATAGCCATCAAACTCTATGCCGATGAGGAATCCGTCATAGCTATTGCTGCCGGCATTTTGACCATTGTCATGCTTATTTGCTCGGAGGTAACTCCCAAGACGCTTGCGGCAATCAAACCGGAGTTGCTTGCTTTCCCGGCCGCCTGGATTTATACACCTTTACTGAAAATCTTTTATCCGGTCGTTTGGTTTGTCAATATATTTGTCAGGCTGTTACTGCGCATAGTCGGTGTTGATGTTAACAAGAGCAGCCAAGACTCGCTGAATAAAGACGAATTAAAAAGCATTATTACCGAAGCCGAAAGTTTAATGCCGGCACGCTATCAAAAAATGCT
>NQJG01000162.1 GCA_002256465.1 Methylococcaceae bacterium NSP1-1
AAAGGCACAAGAAAAACGGAATCATGGGGAATTCAACGTCTATATAAGGGATAGGGTCGAAAATCAGATGGTTGAAATACAGGAGGAAGAAAATTTCCTGTAAAGTGACCAAGCCGTAAAAAAGCCGGAATAAGCCAATGCCGGTTGCTGGGACTTGTTTAGAGTGAAGTTCTAAAATTTTAGTGATTAGTAATTTATACATTTCATTATTGAAAATGTGTAAATTATAATACAGACGAGGGGTTAAAGTTGTGAAATGTTCAGCAAAAAATAAGGCCGCTTCCATTCACAAGGAATGGATGGCGGCCTAAGGTATAATCGAAACCGGGTGGTTACGCTTATTTTTCGTCGTCTGGATGCTCAGCGAATACCCATTTCAAAAGAAAGTATACAGCAGCTACAACTACAACAGCGCCGACCATGCCAGCTGGTGTTTTTAATGTTTCAGTCAGATCTAAAATAAATCCCATGTATATGTCTCCTACCTAATAATTTTTATATTTGAGAAATTGCTAATTTCATAGCAAGCGGAAGTTGCATAATACTTTAGGTAAAGTTAAAGTCAAGGCTTATTGTCGATGGCTATTAAAATATTGAGAGAAAGTAAATATTCCTGACTATTGTTGTTAAAGCTCGATAACTGATGTGGTATAGTTTGATTTCTGTTTTTTGAAGCTGATTGATTAGGGGCGAGAACAATAATGAAAAGATACGTTAAAATATTACCGTTGGCAGCGCTTTTTTTTGCGTTTTCGGCGAATGCTGAGGTTGCATTAAAAGATAACTCTGAAATCCTGGGAAAATGGAAGTTATATGCTGAAGCGACTAAGTTGGATGGAGAGCAGAAGCCCGTTACTATTGAATGGGAGTTTAAAGATGATGGTGTTCTTAAACAAACGGCAACAGATTCTGTTGGCCGAACCAAAGAAATGAAAATAGACATTAAATATTCTGTTGAAAATGGAGAAATTAAAAAGCAGACCAAGCCAGGGCAAGAAAAATATGAGTCATGTAAGGTTGTTGAAAAAGATGGATCTAAAATGATTTTAAAGTGTCCATTTCTTTACTATTTTTTAACAAAAATATAATTAAAATAATACAAAAAGGGGTATGAATTATGATAAGCGGTATGGTAATGATTTTTGTAGCTCTCTGGTTTTATCAGTCAGCCATGAAAGCAAAGGTAAGTAACGTATTAATGTGGGTTGCCATTGGTGCAATCGGTTTTTTTGCTTTACAGTGGCTATTGGTTAACGTCAACATCTATATATTAGAGTCGTTCAGAGCGAGTGAAGGCGGCGCTGGCTATGAAGCAATTCAGGGCGCTGACAGGAAAAATGCAGGGGATTTTCTTGGTTTTAGTGGCGTATTAAAGTCGCTTTATTTCGAGTTATCGCCTTCAATCATTGGCTTCGTGGCTATTGCGTTCGTTCGTTTAAAATTTATCACTAAAGAAAGTTTTTCAGTGGCAAATTTATTTGGTGGTATTAAAGAGATGTTTCAAACTATAAAGCAAAGCTTTAAATCGCCAGAATAATACAGCGCAAATCGATATAAAAAAAAGCTCAAGCTATGCTTGAGCTTTTTTTATAGCTTGTTATCTGCTGAATGCGACTTTTTACGCCTCGTGTAGGTAGCGCTCTATACGATAGTAGAAACAAGAAAAATTATTGCAACAATAAACAGAACTGTAAAAATTATCCCTGCAATAACATAAGTTGAAAGCGATCCATTTTCGAAATCTTTTTTTCTATTGGCCTCACTTTGCACACCGATAAAAGCAGCTAGAACGCTCTTAATTACTTGAGTAATTGTTGGTTTTGACATGCTCATCTCCTAACTATAGTAATAAAAATAATAGTGCTTGATAGCTTTTTAAGCAATGATTATCTTCAGGTACCCTAACCCTTGGCACGATCAATGAGCAAAACAGAATTATTAAAACAGCAATTGTCCCAAAGAATCTTGTTTCTTGATGGCGCAATGGGTACGATGATCCAAAGCTACAAACTTGAAGAAAAGGATTATCGTGGCGAGCGTTTTGCCCAATGGGATGTTGATCTTAAGGGAAATAATGATTTATTGTCATTAACCCAACCTGATATTATCAAAGCTATTCATAATGCTTATTTTGAAGTGGGTTCGGATATTGTTGAAACCAATACTTTCAACTCAACCAGTATTGCTATGGCTGATTACCGGATGGAATCATTAGCTTATGAAATTAACCTTGAGTCGGCACGTTTAGCCAGACAAGCGGCTGATGAATACACCCAAAAAACACCCGAAAAACCGCGCTTTGTGGCGGGTGTGCTGGGCCCTACCAATCGCACAGCTTCAATGTCGCCGGATGTCAATGATCCGGGATTTCGTAATATTTCTTTTGACGAACTGGTCGAAGCATATACGGACGCCACGCGCGGTTTGATTGATGGTGGCGCGGATATCATACTGATTGAAACTATTTTCGACACGCTGAATGCGAAGGCCGCGATTTTTGCAGTTGAACAATATTTTGAACAAATCGGCTATAAACTGCCCGTCATGATTTCGGGTACCATTACTGACGCATCTGGCAGAACGCTGTCCGGCCAAACCGTAGCGGCTTTTTGGCATTCGTTAAAACATGTCGACCCCATATCCTTCGGATTTAATTGTGCATTAGGTGCGAAAGAACTACGCCAATACATAGCTGAATTATCGACCATTTCAGATACACATGTATCTGCCCACCCGAATGCAGGGTTGCCTAATGAATTTGGTGAATACGATGAATCACCCGAGGCGATGGCTAAAGAATTGGCTGACTGGGCGCGTAGCGGCTACTTGAATATTATAGGCGGCTGTTGCGGTACATCGCCGGCGCATATAAAAGCCATAGTCGAGGCAGTAACACCCTACCCACCCAGAATTGTACCCGTCATTGAAAAACAATGCCGCCTGGCGGGTCTTGAACCCATGTCCATCGGGCCGGACACCCTCTTTGTCAATGTTGGTGAACGTACCAATGTAACCGGTTCTGCGGCTTTCAAGCGGCTAATCATTCAAGGTGATTTTGAAGCCGCTTTGGAAGTCGCCAAACAGCAGGTTGAGAATGGCGCCCAGATAATCGACATCAACATGGATGAAGGCATGCTGGAATCAAAAGAAGCGATGGTGCGCTTCTTGATGCTGATTGCGTCCGAGCCGGATATAGCCAAGGTGCCGATTATGCTGGATTCTTCTAAATGGGATATATTGGAGGCAGGACTTAAATGCATTCAGGGCAAAGGCGTGGTGAATTCCATTTCGCTTAAAGAAGGTGAAGAGGTTTTCATCAGGCACGCCAAACTCGTGCATCGTTATGGCGCGGCTGTCATAGTCATGGCCTTTGACGAAGAGGGTCAGGCGGATACCAAACAGGTCGGTTTTCCGCCTGAAGATATTATTTTTGACCCCAATATTTTCGCCATTGCCACAGGAATTGAGGAACATAATAATTATGGTGTGGATTTTATTGAAGCCACCCGCGAGATTAAGCGCACCTTACCTTACGCGCTAATTTCCGGTGGCGTTTCCAACGTGTCATTTTCGTTTCGCGGCAATAATCCGGTACGGGAAGCGATACATGCAGTGTTTTTATACCATGCCATTCAGGCAGGTATGTCCATGGGCATTGTAAATGCCGGTCAGTTGGCGATTTATGCCGATATACCCGAAGATTTACGTGATGCAGTAGAGGATGTCGTATTAAATCGCCATGATGGCGGTACGGAAAAGTTACTGGAACTTGCCGAGAAATATCGTGGCGACGGTAGCAGCAGCGAAGTCAAAAAAGAGGACATGGAGTGGCGTGGCTGGCCAGTCAATAAACGCCTGGAACATGCGTTAGTCAAGGGGATCACCGATTACATTGATGAAGATACCGAACAAGCAAGGCTGGAAGCTGAAAGACCGCTGCACGTCATTGAAGGCGCGTTGATGGATGGCATGAATGTTGTGGGCGATTTGTTCGGAGCAGGCAAAATGTTCCTGCCGCAAGTGGTTAAATCTGCGCGTGTGATGAAAAAAGCCGTCGCTTATTTGATGCCGTTTATGGAGGCCGATAAAGCCGGAGGCGAGAGACAAACCAATGGCAAAATCCTCATGGCTACGGTAAAAGGGGATGTGCATGACATTGGCAAGAATATCGTTGGCGTGGTGTTGCAATGTAATAACTATGAGGTGATAGATTTAGGGGTAATGGTTCCCGCCGAAAAGATTTTGCAAACGGCGCGCCTGGAAAACGTTGATATTATCGGTTTAAGCGGCCTGATTACGCCATCCCTGGATGAAATGGTGCATGTGGCCAAGGAAATGCAGCGTCAAGGTTTTACCATTCCGCTAATGATAGGGGGTGCGACCACTTCACGCGCCCATACGGCGGTAAAAATTGAGCCTAATTATCAGGGTGCCACAGTTTACGTGACTGATGCGTCACGTGGTGTCGGTGTCGCCAGTAATTTGTTAAGCGGTGATCTCAAGGATGATTTTGTCAAAAGCGTGCGCGAAGAATACGAGGAGGTCAGGGAACGGCACAAAGGCCGGGAAGCTAAAACCAAACAACATTCATTAGAAGAAGCGAGACGTAACAAGTTTAACTGGGGAAATTATCAG
>NQJG01000163.1 GCA_002256465.1 Methylococcaceae bacterium NSP1-1
AAGGGACTCGGCGATTTCAATAACTTCACTTATTTGTTTTAGTTTTAACTCGGTAAGATTCATAAAAAAGGCAACTCGAAGAAAAGTAGTTAGGGTGTAGCACCTTAACGACCAGGATAGGATTTAGAATTCAGGGGTGTAATTTATTGGAAGATATGATTGAGTGCGCTGGGCATTCGCACTTGATAAGTATAACTCAAGATTTCAGACCTGTCCAACTTTTGTGGCAGGTCTGAATAATGGGGACATTACTAAATGTTGCTATCAATAAACTTGGCAAGTTCTGATTTTGTTAATGCACCCACTTTAGTAGCTTCTACTTCGCCATCCTTGAACAGCATAAGTGTTGGAATACCTCGTACGCCGTAGTGTTGTGGTGTCTGTGGATTTTCATCTATATTTATTTTAACAACGGTCAATTTGCCCGCATAGTCTTTGGCGATAGCATCAAGAACCGGTGCAATCATTTTGCAAGGCCCGCACCATTCAGCCCAATAGTCAACCAGTACAGGACCTTCAGCTTTAATAACAGTTTCGTTAAATTCACTATCACTCACATGATGAACTGAATCGCTCACACTACTTCTCCAAAATTTAAAAAAATAAAACTATAGGAGGGATGGAGCGTCTAGTCAATCAATTTCGTTTTAATTTGTCTTAATTTCATCTTAATCAATTTTAACCAATTTCATTTTTAAGTTATTCTATAGCATATGAATAAAACCCATTTAACTGAAACTCGCTTCAGCAATCTTGAATTGTCTGATTCTATTCTGCACGGATTAAGCGATGCGGGTTTTAATAACTGCACGCCGATTCAGGATAAGGCATTACCCTTATTGTTGCGGAACAAAGATATTGCCGGACAAGCGCAAACAGGGACGGGTAAAACCGCCACCTTTTTGCTGGCAACATTTCAACACTTAATCAATGATGACGACTGCAAGGATGCAGGAGGTAGAACAACACAGGGGGCGGTTGCCGGAAGTGAGCAGATTAAAAACCCCAGAGCGATTATTCTCGCGCCAACTCGCGAATTAGCTATTCAAATTCATAAAGATGCCTTACTTCTAAGCAAATATCTTAATTTAAAATTCGCGTTAATTTACGGTGGCACTGACTATCAAAAGCAACTGGATACTATAAAATCAAATATTGATCTTATTATCGGCACACCGGGTCGCGTTATTGACTTTTACAGACAAAATGCTTTCACCCTGGACAATGTGCAAGTCACAGTGATGGATGAAGCCGATCGTATGTTTGATTTAGGTTTCATTAAAGACATACGTTATTTATTAAGGCATATGCCTACACCTGAACACCGTTTAAATATGCTATTTTCAGCGACTTTATCGTATAAAGTAACTGAACTGGCTTATGAACACATGAATAATCCGGTATTGATTCGTATCGAAACCGAAGAAGTCACCTCTAAAGCCATACAGCAATCCGCGTATTGTCCAGCTAACGAGCAAAAAATACCTTTATTGATTGGTTTGCTGAATCACTACCAACCACAACGCTGCATTATTTTTGTGAACACCAAACGTTGTGCTGAACAACTTGATGACACGCTCAACGCCAATGGCTATAAAACCGCAGCGCTCAGTGGTGATGTGCCGCAAGATAAACGCCAACGATTGTTAAATGATTTTCAGGAAAATAAAATCACCCTGTTGATTGCCACTGATGTTGCCGCCAGAGGCCTTCATATTCCTGACGTGTCCCATGTTATTAACTATGATTTACCGCAAGATGTGGAAGATTATGTCCATAGAATCGGCAGGACTGCACGTTTTGGCGCCAGCGGCGAAGCCATCAGTTTTATCTGTGAAAATTATGCCTATTCTATGCCTGATATTGAAGAGTTCATTGGTCAGAAAATCCAGGTTAAAGCGATCACTGCTAATCTTTTAGCTGATGTTATAACACCAGCTAAAAGACCACTAAAACCCAAAACCGCCTATCAAGGCAAGCGTACTAACCAGGACAGAAGCCGCAAACCTACAGCCCGATCATAAGCTCCCGAAAGTCTTCAATAGCCAGGTAGGCTGTTACGTTTTTTATTGGCTGTTTGCTATCGGGTTTACTTACAGAAATTAAATGCGCAATACCAAATAGTCTGGCTGAATTTAATACTGCCAAACTGTCATCAATCAATAAGGTTGTCTTTTTATCAAACGGCTGCTGTTGCTGTAATAAACCCCAAAATTCAGCGTGCTCTTTAGGAAACCCCAAATCATGAGAGCTGATAATGTTATCGAAAAATGGCCGCAAACAGGTTTTTTCCATTTTTAGCCCCAAACTATCGCGGTGTGCATTGGTAACTAACAGAACTTTTTTTGATGATTGCTGAAGTTTTTCCAGAAATTCGGTGACATGAGGCAGTACCGTAATTAATCCTGATATTTCCGCTTTTAATCCGGCAATATCCAGCTGTAAAACATTACTCCAGTAATCCAGACAATACCATTCCAACTTACCTTCCATACATTTAAACTGAGGTTCTAATTGCTGTTTTGCCGAGACAATACTTATGCTTTTTTTCTCAGCATATTTTAGCGGCACAAATTCTTTCCAGAAATGATTATCAAAATTCAAATCCAGTAACGTGCCATCCATATCCAGTAAAACGGTATCAATTTTTTTCCAATCAATCATGATAGTACGGTATATTTGTCAAAATAAATTAATAAATAAAATAGCACAATGTCTGAAAAACCGACCATTCTTAACAAAACAATTATTGCTAAAAGCCGTTTATTCCGCATTGAATCGCTGGATATACAATTTAGCAATGGTATACGGCGCCATTACGAGCGTCTGGCCCGCGCCAATCCCGGCGGGGCAGTTCTCATCGTACCCATGCTGGATATTGAAACAGTGTTATTAATTAGAGAATATTCCGCCGGTGTTCACCGTTATGAAGTTGGCTTACCTAAAGGCAAAACCGATGCAGGAGAATCATTCATGGAGGCCGCCAATAGAGAACTTAAAGAGGAAGTGGGCTTTGGCGCCAGAAAGCTGCACCACTTAAGCTCTTTCTCCTTAGCACCGTCTTATCTGGAGCATACTACGGAGATTGTCATCGCTCAGGATTTATATGCTGAAAAATTACCCGGTGATGAGCCGGAAGAACTCGAAATCATCCCATGGAAATTAAACAAAATAAATGACTTATTGTCTACTGGCAAATGTACCGAAGCACGCTCAATTGCGGCACTGTTTATGACACTGGAATATTTTAAAAAATTATAGTAATGAAAGCACTGAAAAGGATTTTATCCTTAGCAGGCAAAAAAAAACCCAGGCTATAAGGCCTGGGTTTTGATATAAGAGCTTGGCAATTCCCTACTTTCGCATGGCAAACTGCCACACTATCATCGGCGC
>NQJG01000164.1 GCA_002256465.1 Methylococcaceae bacterium NSP1-1
GCATTGGCCGTAGAACCGGAAGAACGCGGCATCATGCAACGCCCGCCTCGCCAACCGCAGGAAAGTATTTTTGCGCATGGCATGTGGCAGCACATCCTATGGATCGGGCTATTGATGGGTGGTGTTTCGTTGTTCTCCCAAGGCTGGGCTTATTTTACGGGTTCTCCCCACTGGCAGAGCATGGTGTTCACCGTACTGTCCTTGTCGCAGATGGGACATGTCCTGGCGATCCGTTCGGAAAGGGAGTCTTTCTTCAGTCAGGGACTTTTTTCCAATAAACCGCTCCTGGGGGCAGTCCTTTTGACCATAGGATTGCAGATGGCGGTGCTGTATGTGCCTGTCTTGCAGCCCATCTTCAAGACTGAGGCCTTGAGCCGCGATGAACTACTGTTCTGTCTGGCGCTTTCTTCGGTTGTGTTCTTTGTCGTGGAAATCGAGAAGTGGATGCGCCGCAGGGGCTGGATTTATCGAAACGAGCAGCAAGATTCAAGGTAAATATGCATTAATCTTTTGCCTCAATAACACCTTCCGCAATTCCTCGAAAATCAAGGCAGATGACGCAACGCTGGCAGCAATCAGCCAATCTGTAGATGTCAAGGCGACGGTATGGAATATGGCCTGAGCGGGTGGCCAGTGAATAACCGGTATTTGTAGCAGAATCACCGAGGCGATTGCCAGCCAGAACATTTTATTGGCAAAGAAATGTTTATTAAATGCGCTACCATTTTCCGAGCGGGCATTAAAAACGTTAAAGACCTGGAATAGCACAAAGGTGTTGAAAGCCAGCGTGGCGGCATGGCTGGTTTCGCCGGTTTGTAAACCATAGTATAAAACGCCAAGCGTACCGATAGCCATGGTCAGGCCATAGCTAAAAAGATTGCCGAAGCGTCGCCATGACAATATCCTTGCGTCGGGGTCGCGCGGCGCTTCGCTCATGCTGTCTGCACGGGTGGGATCAACGCCTAGCGACAAGGCGGGCGGGCCGTCCATGATGATATTAATCCATAGCAATTGCACGGCGGTAAACGGCACCGGCATTCCTAACAAGGGTGCGCCGGCTACTGTCAGGATCGCGCCGATATTGGTGGAAAGCTGAAAACGGATAAATTTGATCATGTTTTCGTAAATGCCCCTGCCTTCCTTGACGGCTTTGACTATCGTGGCGAAGTTGTCATCGGTCAGGATCATGGCCGCCGCTTCCTGCGCGACATCGGTGCCGGTGATACCCATTGCAATTCCAATGTCTGCGCTCTTGAGCGCCGGTGCATCGTTGACGCCATCGCCGGTCATTGCGACAATATGCCCATCCAATTTTAAAGCATTGATAATGCGTACTTTCTGTTCCGGAGCAGTGCGGGCGAACACTGAGATGGAATTGATACAAGCTGCCAAAGCGTCTTCATCCATGATAGCCAGTTCTGCGCCTTCAATGACTTCGCCTGCCAGCCCCAATTCGGTGGCAATCGCCGCTGCGGTTATTTTTTGATCGCCGGTAATCATCTTGACGGCAATACCTGCCTGTTGGCAAAGCTTGATAGCTTCGCGGGCTTCCGCTCTTGGCGGGTCCATAAGGCCGATCAGTGCGACAAAGGTAAGCCCCTTTATATATTTGAATAAATCACCCTCTAACAGGTTCATATCCATTGTTTTAGAGGCTTCCGCCCTGTGGGGCAACTTAATATGAGTGACGGCAACTGCCAGCACCCGCAGCCCGCTTCCAGCCATGGCAGCGTTTTGTTTCAAGATGGAATCTTGTTGAATGGCAACGGTATTACCCTGTTCATCAAGAGCAAATTGGCAAGATTTAAGCAACACTTCGGGCGCACCTTTAATGAAGACCTTTATCTCATCGTCATGAAGATGGAATGTCGCCATATATTTGTGCACGGCATCAAAAGGGATTTCAGCAAGACGCGGCAGTTGGGCAATGGCTTGCTTTTTGGTCATTCCTCCTTTTGCAGCAAGCGCCAGCAACGCGCCTTCCATTGGGTCGCCCAGCACTTTATTTTCCTGTAATTGGCTATCGTTACATAGAGCCAGCGGCAATAATAAATCGGTCATATCGGCAGGCGCGCTGTTGTCTGTGACCGGCAAAATTTCCCCGCTAACATGATAACCTTCACCCGTCACGTTATAGCTCCGGCCTTTATAGAAAAGTGACCGGGCCGTCATTTGATTGACCGTCAAGGTGCCGGTCTTGTCGGTACAGATAACGGTGGTGCAACCTAGCGTTTCTACTGCCGCCAGACGCTTGACGATGGCGCGTTGATGGGCCATGCGGTGCATACCCAGCGCCAGTGTAACGGTGACTACTGCTGGTAAACCTTCGGGAATGGCGGCAACAGCCAGCGCTATGGCTGTGAAAGCGGTCTGGATCAGCGGCTCGCCTCGCCACAAAGCGCTGGCAAACAACACCACAACAACGCCCAATGCAATCAGCGCAAGGCGTTTGCCGACACTGTCCAACTGGATTTGCAAGGGCGTGTCGCCTTCATGAGTTTGTGATAACAAGTTAGCCAGCTTGCCCATTTCGGTTGCCATTCCTGTGGCGGTGACGACCATTTCCGCCCGCCCACGGGTAACTGCATTGTTCATATAAAGCATATTATTGCGTTCAGCGAGCGGTATTGTCTTTTTTGCCAGGGCCTCATGCTGTTTGCCAACGGGAACCGATTCGCCGGTCAAGGATGACTCATCGGCTTCAAGTGTACGGGCAATAACGATACGGCCATCAGCGGGTATTTTGTCGCCTGCTTCCAGAATAACAATATCGCCCGGCACCAGTTGCTCGGCGGGTAGCTCAATAACGTTACCATCACGGCGTACCGTTGCCTGTAATGCGAGCATCTTTTTCAACGCAGCTAGTGATTTTTCAGCTTGAAATTCCTGATAGAACCCCAATAAAGCGTTAATGACGACTACGACCATAATGACAATGCCATCTGTTAAATCGCCGATAGAGGCAGCCAGAATGGCAGCGGCAATTAACACCAGAATAAGTAAGCTTTTGAACTGGGATAGCAGTAGATGCCAGATGGGGCGAGGCGGCTTTTCAGTAAGCCGGTTAAGACCGTACTGCTGCAAACGCTTTTCGGCTTCCGTTTGGCTCAAGCCATGGACCAGGTCAGAAGCTTGTTCGTAAAGAGCCTGGTCGGCGGACAGGTTATGCCAGTCCTGCCGGCTATCTGACTCGATAACGAAAGATAAATCTGTCGTGTCTTCATGCTGTAATTTTAGCCATGCCTGCCACACGGACAGCAAAACAGCCAGAATTACTGGTCCCAAGAAAAGACCGACTGCACCGAAGGCCGTGAGCCCCCCAAGCACACCAAACAAAACAACCAGAAAAGGCACTCGGCTGGCGCCAC
>NQJG01000323.1 GCA_002256465.1 Methylococcaceae bacterium NSP1-1
GGATATTGGCACCGCATTTGGTGGCATGGGCTCGTCCAGAGAAATGACTATTTCTTCATTGGCCGAACCCGCTATGTTGATGGCCATTTTTACCCTGACCATGACCGCTTCTACGACTAATTTATCAGTTGCAATTGCTCACGTATTAAACGACGGCATGGTGCTAAGGCCTTCTTTTGTGTTTGCCCTGCTTGGCCTAATATTGGTTGCCATCGCTGAAACCGGGCGTGTTCCGGTGGATAATCCTGCCACTCATCTGGAACTGACCATGATTCATGAAGCCATGATCCTGGAATACAGCGGCCGGCATCTGGCGCTGATTGAATGGGCAAGTCAGCTCAAACTCATGCTCTATGGCGTATTGATCGCCAATATCTTTTTCCCATGGGGTATCGCTGAATCCTTTACTGTGAAAGCGTTAGGCTATGGCTTGCTTGCGATTATGGGCAAGCTCGGTTTATTAGCAATATTGCTGGCGGTTTCAGAGACACTGTTTGCGAAAATGCGCTTGTTTCGTGTGCAGGAATTCCTCAGTTTTGCCTATTTATTGGGGCTGCTGGGGATGTTGAGCCACATCATTCTGGAGGCGTCGCGATGAACATTGAAAATATTGAACAACAGGATTTTTATACGCAGGCCATTTTATCGATGGCGGCATTGGTGGGACTCACCTCTTTTCTTATGTTAGGACAAGGACGCTTGTTAAGGCTGATCTTTATCTTTGCATTGCAGGGGTTTTTATTAACCTTAACAACGGCATTGGCGGCATACAGTTTGGATAATCATCATCTCTATATTTCTGCGGTGCTGACCCTGGTGCTAAAAGTCATTTTTATCCCGTGGATGTTAAGACGTGAAGTCATAAAAATGCAAGCTCACCGCGATATTGAAGCGTTACACAACAAGACTGTGGTGATGCTGGGCGGAGCCAGTCTGATGGTATTCAGTTATTACGTTTTGCATCCTATCGTGCAGACTACCTCGCCGGTCATGTTGAATGCGCTGGCGGTCAGCCTTTCCGTAGTGCTGTTAGGAATGCTGTTAATGATCTCGCATCGCCAGGCTGTCGCTCATGTGGTGGGTTTTATGTCGATAGAAAATGGTTTATTTTTTGCCGCTATCGTTGCCACCAAAGGCATGCCGATGGTGGTTGAATTGGGCATAGCTTTTGACGTACTGGTTGCTGCGGTGTTGTTCGGCATTTTCTTCCTGCATATTCGGACCAGTATTGATTCACTGGATGTCGACTTGTTAAACCGCTTAAATGAGGTGGATAAATGATTGCTGCCTATTTTGTATTATTGATTCCATTTATAGGGATTATTTTTTTCGCGGTTTCCGGTCACAGAGAGGAGATCGGTAAATATAATGTCTGGTTAAACGCAATCTGTTTGCTGGCGACAATCTGGCTGGCGATTAATGTGCTGAATCAAGGCACTATTTTGTCATCCGGCAAGGCCTTTTTGATTGACCCTTTTAATGTGTATTTGATTGTTCTGACAGCTTTTGTCGGACTTACCACTTCAATTTTTTCCTCGCCTTATATGGCCCATGAAAAAGACCTGGGCAAGCTTACTGATAGACGTTTGAAGCTTTATTACTCGATGTATCAGGGTTTTATGCTGGCCATGTATTTGGTTCTAACTTGTATCGCACACCTGAATCCATTGAAGCTGCCTGGAAATATTTTATTCTTTGCGGTGTAGGCATTGCCCAGGCGCTGTTTGGCACCATTTTGCTGTATTACGCAGCGGTGCAGATCGGCGAAGTCGAAAATGCCCTGTTGTGGTCGGAATTATTTCAGCATGCCAAACAATTAAATCCGGAAATACTTGAGATTGCTTTTGTTTTTATGTTGATTGGTTATGGTACTAAAATCGGCCTGGTGCCTTTGCATAACTGGTTACCTGATGCGCATTCCGAGGGACCAACACCAATGTCGGCAGTATTGTCGGGCTTATTATTGAATGATGCCTTATACGCCGTTGTTCGTAGCAAAATGCTTGTTGATGGAGCAAGCCATTCCAATATGGCAGGTTATCTAATGATGGGC
>NQJG01000165.1 GCA_002256465.1 Methylococcaceae bacterium NSP1-1
TTATTATTAGTTGTGGGCCCCAGCGGAATGTGTCAATCACTTTGAGACATCAAGTTGTGTTATGCGTCCACTAACCTCCTATTTTGAAAGTAAATGCCGTTTATAGCTCACTCACCAAATCAAGCAAACGGATGTTCCAGAATAATGGTTTCGTCTCTATCGGGCCCAGTTGACACGATAGTCACCTTAACGCCAACCAATTCTTCCAGGCGCTTGATATAGGCTTTGGCATTTTCAGGCAGATCATTAAAATCAGTTACACCGGCAGTCGTTTCATTCCAGCCGGGCATTTCTTCAATAATTGCATGACATTGTTCATATTGATCCGCGCCTAAAGGAGCGGTTTCAGTAACTCCGCCGTTTAGTCTGTAAGCGGTACAAATGCCAATTTTTTCCAGACCATCGAGCACATCCAGTTTGGTTAAACAAATACCGCTTAAACTGTTCAATTTTGCGGATTTGCGCATGGCTACTGCATCAAACCAGCCGGTGCGACGTTTGCGCCCGGTCGTGGCGCCGAACTCATGACCTTTCGTGCCCAGATGCTCACCAAAGGCATCATGCAATTCGGATGGAAACGGGCCATTGCCTACCCGTGTTGAATAAGCTTTGGTAATCCCGAGTACATAGTCAAGATCAAGCGGGCCTATACCGCTACCTGTTGCCGCGCCGCCTGCGGTTGTACTGGATGAGGTGACATAGGGAAATGTACCATGATCAATATCGAGTAAAGCGCCTTGAGCGCCTTCAAATAACAGGTTTTTTCCTTGTGCCTGATGTTTATAGAGTGCTTCGCTGACATCGGTTAGCATGGGCTTGATTTGTTCACCCAATCGAAGTGCTTCATCCAATGTCTGCTGATAGTCGACTGCATCCGTATGGTAATAGTTGGTGAGCATAAAATTATGATAATTAACCAGCTCCTTGAGTTTTTCGGCGAAGCTCCCGGTATTCAGCAAGTCGCCGGCGCGCAGGCCTCGTCGTCCTGCCTTATCTTCATAAGCCGGGCCAATTCCTCGTCCCGTTGTACCAATAGCTTTGCCACCTCGCGCTTTTTCTCGCGCCTGATCGATAGCCACATGCACGGGTAAAATCAGGGTACAGGCCTCACTGATTAATAAACGGTTTCTAACAGAAATTCCCGCTTTTTCCAAAAACTCGATTTCCTCCATCAAGGCATTCGGCGATAAAACCACACCATTACCAATCATGCACTGCACGTTATCTCTAAGTATGCCTGAAGGAATGAGGTGCAATACTGTTTTCTCTCCGCGTATAACCAGCGTATGTCCGGCATTATGGCCACCTTGAAAACGCACTACTGCTTCAACTTGTTCGGTTAACAGATCAACCAGTTTACCTTTTCCTTCGTCACCCCATTGAGTGCCGATGATAACGACATTTTTTCCCATAATTATTCCAGGCTTAAGCTAAGGGTCTGACGACCCAGTTGTGATTATCTTGTTCTAAAATAGAGGTGCAACCCAATTCTTTTGCACTTCCGGTTTGTCCGGGCAATTGTTGAACAACAGCCTGTTGCTGAGCGCGTAAGTCTCTGATTTTTTCGTTTAACACGACATCATCTGAATACGGTGCAAAAATAAGCTCTCGCAGCTCTACTTGACAGGATTGTTTACTGAGTGATGACAGTAATTTTAAATCCGCACTAAAACCGGTCGCAGGGCGCGCACGTCCAAACACTGCACCGATATTATCATATCGACCTCCTCTGGCAATTTCTCTTCCAACTGACGGTATAAAAGCCGCAAAAACCATACCGGTATGATAATGATAGCCACGCAATTCAGCGAGGTCGAAACTGATTGGCAACGACGGAAAACGCGCCGCCAGCTTTTCCGCGATTGCTTCCAAATCCGCCAAGGCATTTTTAACGTCAGCATCAGCTTTCGAAAATACTGCGCGGGCTTTGTTGATCGTATCCTTGCCACCATTCAGTTCGGGTAACTTCAACAACATGGCCTTAAGGTCGTTATCGATAGTATAACTGTCCATCAATTCCTGAAGTTCAGGTCTGGCTTTGCGTTGTAATACGTCAAACAATTCACTCTCTTGAAGTTCGGTTAATCCTGCCTGCCGGGATAAAGCGCGGTAAATGCCAACATGCCCCAAATCGAGATGAACGTTTAGCACACCTGTTATAGCCAGCATTTCCAGCATCAGGCGAATAACTTCTATATCGCTTTCCTTGCCGGCATGCCCGTAAAGTTCCGCGCCAATTTGCATGGGGCTACGGGTCTTTTCCAGCGGGTCGCCGCGGGTATGTAATATGGTGCCCACATAACAGAGACGCGTTGGCCATTCATGCTTAAGATTATGGGCGTCTATTCTGGCAACTTGCGGTGTCATGTCAGCTCTTACTCCTAGCATTTCACCACTAATCTGATCGGTTAGTTTAAAAGTTTGCAAGTCCAGATCATGTCCTGAACCAGTCAGTAAGGAATCCAGAAAATCGATAAACGGGGGAATAACCAGATCATAGCCCCAGCAAGCAAACAGTTCCAGTAGCTTACGTCGCAGGTTTTCCAGATGTTTGGCTTCTTTCGGCAAAATCTCTTCTATGCCATCGGGCAAAAGCCAGGAATCTTTTTGTTGCATGTTTTGTGTGTCCACTCAAACAAAACGCCCCACAAGCGGAGCGTTTTGGTGTTTCAATAAGAATTCGATTTACTTTTGTTTATTAAAATACTGAAAGTAATCAGCATCAGCATCCAGCACCAACATGCTTGAACTTGAGAAAGTCTTTTTATAGGCATTTAGACTACGGTAAAAAGTAAAAAACTCAGTATCCGCACCGAAAGCCTTGGCGTAAATTTCTGCAGATGTTGCATCACCTTCACCACGCAGTTTTTCTGCATCGCGAAATGCATTTGCCAGCGTAACAACGCGCTGCCTGTCGGCATCAGCACGAATTCTTTCAGCAGCTTCTGCACCTTGCGAACGGAATTCACGCGCCACACGTTCACGTTCAGCTTCCATTCTACGGAATACGGAACTGCTGACTTCGGGCGGTAAATCAATGCGCATTACTTGAACATCAACAATTTCCATACCTAAAGCAGCAGCAACAGCCTTGGAGTTGTTGGTTAATATATCGCGTATGGCACTACGATCCGTAGAAATCAATTGCTTGATATTGCGTTTGCTGAATTCACTCCGGAAAGCGTCTTTAATGATTTGATCCAGGCGTAAATTAGCCTGATCTATATCACCCGCAACGGTAGTATAAAAAGTGCTCACGTTGCCGATACGCCATTTAACGAAGGAATCAACAATGACGTTTTTCTTTTCAGCGGTTAAAAAACGTTCAGGTTTCGCATCCATGGTTTGAATGCGATCGCCTTTTCTGTTTGACTAACGGTAAACACACTCGTCATGCCAATTAGTAACAATGCTGCCAAGCCTACTAAAATTTTATTCTGTATCATTAGCGTCCCCTTGCTTCACGGCTACGAATTGAAGTACGCTCAACAGACTGCTCCGGTACCACAACCGGTTGGATTTGAGGTTGATCGGCGGAGCCTGATTGTGAGTTCATGGGTGGTAGCGTTGTGGAAGGTTGGTGCTGCATCATTTTATCCAGCGGTAAATAAAGCAAATTATTCCCGCTCTTTTACGGATTCCATTGATTCGATATAAAGACGTTTGCGGGTCACCTCGGGGGCTTTAATATATTCAGCAAGTAATTTGGAAAAACGACTGGTTTCACCTTGTGCCTGGGCAATCACTTGTTCTTTATAGCCTTCAGCTTCCTGTATTTTTCTGGCAGCCGCACCGCGAGCTTTCGGCACAACGTCATTAGAATAAGCTTCCGCCTCATTAATCAAACGCTGCTCATCTTCGCGCGCTTTAATGGCATCTTCAAATGAGTTTTGTACCTGTTCCGGCGGTTGAGCATCCTGTAGGTTGACACTGGTAATTTGAACGCCTGATTTATAGCTATCCATGACATCCTGGATTTCCTTTTTTATCAGAGTAACAATTTCACTTCGGCCTTGGGTTAATACAAAATCCATGGTGCTACTTCCAACTACACCACGTAGTGCACTTTCAGTAACCTGCTTTAAAGTCAACGCTGGATTAACAACATTAAAGATAAATTGCTTGGCATCTTTAACCTGATATTGAACAGCCAAGCGAACATCAACATAATTTTCATCTTTAGTCAACATCAAGGCTTCTTTCGGCACCGAGCCTGTGGCTTGCTCACTGCCGCCGCTACGATAACCCACTTCGATAAAGCGTTGTTGTTTTACATTGACAATATCAACCCGTTCAATTGGTGCGGGTAAGTGCCAGTTTAAACCAGACTGTGTGGTGCCAATATATTTACCAAACCGCGTTTCTACACCGTGATTACCTTCATCAACGATATAAAAACCACTTAGGCCCCACAAAATGATCGCACCGCCTGCAAGATAGCCAAGGGTCTTCATTGAGTTTCCAGAAGAAAAATTTCCGGGTGAGCCCTCGTTATCTCCTTTACCGCCGCCAAAAAATTTGCCTAATTTTTCTTGTAATGAACGTATTGCTTCATCCAAATCAGGAGGTCCTTTCTGGTCACCTCGACCACTCCAGGGGTCTTTCTTATCGCCGCCAGGCTCATTCCA
>NQJG01000021.1 GCA_002256465.1 Methylococcaceae bacterium NSP1-1
AGATACCTTTCATCATGCATTGCATGGGCGAGTTGATTGAGGCAACAGCGTGTTGTACCTTGGTCAGGTATGGCTTTAGGACATTAAAACGCGCTTCTTTGACCGCCGCCATCATGCGGTCTGAACCGATGACAATGAGGTGATCGACATCCGTAAGCGGAATGTGTTGTTCGCCCAATTCGCCTTTGCCATAAGCCACCATACATTCCAGGATATTGCCGACAAAGGTTTTATCTTGCGGACGGGTTGGCACAATCGCCTGTACGCCTTCGCCTTTATCGACTGACCAGACAATCAGATCAGCGGCCGCTTCAACGTCTTCGACCTTGAAACGATCCTGGGCGTATTTATAACCCGCAAAATAGATGACGCGATTACCGGCCGCCCGCATGGCTTTACCGATTGAGAAAAGCACGGCATTACCCAGGCCGCCGCCGAGCAGCAGCACGGTTTCGTTGGTCGGTATTTCGGTCGGCGCACCGGTTACACCCATGATAACCAGCGGGTCACCAACTTTCCAGGTTGCGCAAAGGCGCGAAGATGAACCCATTTCCAGTGCAATCAGGGAAATCGTGCCTTTTTCCTTATCGACTCTTCAGCGGCCAGCACTGTGCCTTCAACCGTTGGCGCAAGGGCTTCATAGTTTTGCACGCGATAAAATTGCCCCGGATGGAATTTTTCCGCTTGCATCGGCGCTTTTACCACCACTTCGATAATCGTCGGTGTCAGCCGGTTAATGGCGACAATTGTCGCTATTAATGATGCATCTAATTTGCTGAACAAGGCTTTTAATGCCGCATCACGTTCCGGCTGCTGCGCCGGATTCAGATTTGCCAATTCCTGCTCAAACAATTTAACCACATAAGGGTAGCCATTTTTCGCGCTGGCCATGGCTTTTACGACGTTACCGGCATAGACAGGATGGTTGTCGCCGTAAAAGCTGATAAATTTGCCGTCTTTTTGATAGGATGTGAGCGGCGCAGGTTTTCCCAGTTTAGGAAAAGCCTCATCAGCCATAGGCACTAACGGGACGTTAATGGTTTGCCCTGAACTTTTCCAGCGGCCGTCTTCCGATACCAATTTTTCAAAATCGACGGCATTTAAATGCCCGTATTCATCAGCGTGTGCGCCCAGTGGACTCATGCCTTCGGCCAAGGCAATGCCCTCTTCAAGGGCTTTAACAATTTCTTCATGATTTTGCCGGTACGCCGGCGCGTCTGCTATACCTTTGCGATAAAACAGAGTGACGCCGCCCCAGGATTCTACTAAAGGTTGAAAATGCGGCTGTTCGCCGGCGGCTTCTGCGCGCTGGCGTTCGGCGTGTATGGCTTTGCCGTGCGCCAGGAACTCATCAAGGATAATCGTTTCCTCCTTATCGTAACGGCTGCGAACGGTCTGCTCACCATAAACATTAACCAGAGTTTCATAGCGATGCAGAATTTTTTCCACTTGCGCCGGATAATACGCCAACAACTCAGTTGCGGTATCCATTGCGGTTAAACCACCGCCAATCACACCCGCAGGCAAACGCACTTGCAAATTTGCCATCGAAGACGACTTGGCCGCACCGGTCAATTGCAACGCCATCAGGAAATCCGAGGCTTTGCGTATGCCGCGCATCAGATTGTTTTTCAGGTCAATAACGGTTGGCTTACCTGCACCCGACGCGATACAAATATGGTCGAAGCCCATCTTCCAGGCATCTTCAATGGTCAGTGTACCGCCAAAACGCACACCGCCATAGGAACGAAATGCTTCGCGTCTTTGTAGGGTGAGGTAAATAACTTTTAGAAAATTTTTGTCCCAGCGCACGGTAATTCCATATTCAGCCACACCGCCGAAACCCGCCAAGATACGTTTATCCAAATCTTCATAAAGGTCTTTAAAATCAACAATCGGCATCGGCAAATTGTTCGCGTCTCCCGTTAAAGCCACTGGCAATGGTTCAAGTTTCAAGCCATCAATACCCGCAACGCCAAAGCCTTCATTCAATAAATAGTGGCTCATCGTATAACCCGCTGGCCCCAAACCGACCACCAGGGCATTTTTGCCGTTATAGGGCAACATATAGGGACGGTTTACGTTTAACGGATTCCAGCGAGTGAGCAAACTGTATATTTCAAAGCCGTAAGGCATGAACAAGACATCGGTCAGCACATTGGTTTCAATCTGCGGAATATTAACAGGATCGGTTTTTTGATAAATGCAGCCTTTCATGCACTCATTGCAAATACGATGTCCCGTACCCGGACACATCGGGTTATCGATGATGATAATTGCCAACGCGCCAATATTGTCGCCTTGACGTTTGACCAGGTGCATTTCCGAGATTTTTTCATCCAATGGACAGCCGATTGTCGTCACGCCGAGCGGGTCAACTTTAAACGTATTGTTTTTTTTGTTACGCATGCCTTTGGAACACGAGTCGGTATCGCGTTCGTGGCAATAAATGCAATGATTAACTTCAGACAATACCTGACGTTGATTCATTCGCGGGTCAGTCAGTTTAAAACCATCCCGGCGACGGCGATGCTCCAGCCCACCCATCCACGCAGTGAATTCGCCACGGTCTACGGTATCGTGTTCGACCAACTGGTCAAAATCGCGTTTTTCGGGGAATTTGAAGCTAAGCCAGTCAGCAACCACATCGTTATCTTGCTGGGCGAGAAAGCTCCAATGAAGCACTACGTCCATTAAACCGTTAACAAATTCGGCGGCATCCGGCGCATTGATGATGCCGCTAAATTCAGTCGCGGCCAGTTCATGCGCGGCAAGTTTGCTGCGTAATGCAAAAACCTGTTCATCGGCGTTTTCGTAGTCACTGTCTTTGCCTTTGGCAATCAGTTTGTAATGGCTGGATAACAGTCCAATAGTCGCACCGACACGAGCGACGCGGTGCTCAGGGTCATTGTCCTGATTGGCTTCGGGAAAACCAGCTTCAATCAACAAATCAAAACGATTCAGTATAGAGGGGATATTCCAGTCACTGGTATCTTGGCCCTTAAAGACCACGGGCAACTTTTCGACTACTTCATTTTTATACGTAAAAATAGTGTCGATTTCATCCTTGATTTTGACACTTTGAACTTGATGTTGCTCGGACACATTGAACAGTTTTGCCACAAACTGACCAACATAAGGTCCCATGTTCACAAGCAGATCAGAAATATCTTCCGGTTTCAGCCCTTTACCCTGGTTTTGGCGATAGGCGGTGAATTTATCATAGAGCTCGACATCATGATGTTTAACCGAGGCATCGAACACATCCAATAAATCTTTTAGACGTGCAGCATTGTACAAATCGGCGTAAGTGAAGCTTGGGATTCCAAGGATAAGGTTATTTTGTTCCATAATGCTTATGTTTGATTAGCTCACGTCTGTGCAAACAGGTCACCTAAAAGCAGGGCTGTTTATAACAGATAGGGTTACTGAAAGGGTTTATTTAACAATACATTATAAGTAAATATGAGTGCTTTTTCCACCTGTAATGTTGGCCGCATAATCGCTGCAAGGGTGTATCATAGTTAGTGGAGCGGTTGTGGGTGTAGTCTATCCCACGAATAGCAGGTAGGGAAACGCTGAGTTAAGGATTTGTAACTTGTAGTATGGATTAGCGATTGCTTTATCCGTTGCATGTAATTCATTCCATATTAAGGCGAGGGGTGCGCAGAGCGACAGTTAGTCGACTAGTGTGATTCAATCGCACTGATTTTCCGACAATAACTTTAGTTTGAGAACTAGTGTAACGCGACGGAGTAAATACCCCGTCACGCTTGAATCTAATGCCTAAACTAATCCGCCTGCCGTCTTAAAAAAGCCGGAATATCCAGATAATCTAAATCTATATCTTTTTTCGCCTGAGCGCCAAAACGTGTTTCCCTGTTTTCGTGCTTGCCGCCATGACGTTGGATAGCTGGCTTATCCAATTCATCATAATTGGGATTACTCATAACGGGTTTCTGCATCACTTTAACCTGCGCTTTCACGGGCAAAGGAGGCGCACCCATACCTGTAGCCACGACGGTGACCTTGATTTCATCACCCAAGGTTGAATCAATAGCCATGCCGATTTTGATAATGGCATCTTCCGAGGCGAACTCATGAACAATATTACCGACTTCATTAAACTCGGCAACGCCCATATCAGCGGCAGAAATATTAACTAAAATACCCCGTGCACCTTGCAGATTGATATCTTCAAGTAATGGGCAAGCAATGGCTTTTTCAGCTGCTTCCCGTGCACGATGTTCGCCTGACGCCGAACCCATGCCCATAATAGCAGCACCCATTCCAGACATGACGGTCCTGACATCAGCAAAATCAACATTAATCATGCCGGGATGGACAATAAGCTCAGTAATACCCTGCACAGCATCCAGCAACACATCATTAGCCGCTTTAAACGCATTCATCAAGGACACATTATTCCCCAGTACCGGCAATAATTTCTGATTAGGAATCGTGATCAATGAGTCTACGTATTTTTCAAGCTCTAATATGCCCTGCTCTGCAACGGCCTGCTTCTTTTTACCTTCAAACAGAAATGGTTTAGTCACTACGGCGACGGTCAGGATACCCATTTCTCTTGCGATTTGCGCAATAACAGGAATTGCTCCTGTGCCTGTTCCACCACCCATACCTGCAGTCAGGAAAACCATGTCCGCACCCTGTAAAACTTCTTTAATGCGTTCTTTGTTTTCTTCTGCGGCATGTTTGCCAATTTCCGGATTCGTCCCCGCCCCCAAACCTTTGGTCAATTCGACGCCTAACTGTATTATCGTATCAACAGTTAATTTTCTTAATGCCTGCGCATCGGTATTTGCGCAGATAAACTCAACCCCTTCAATATGGCACCCAACCATATGATTAACTGCATTACCACCACCACCACCTACACCAATAACCTTGATAACGGCGGTTTCACTATACGTATCCACCAATTCATATTTCATTTTCGCTGCCCCTTAAATAAACAATATACACGCTATTAAAAATTACCTTGAAACCAGTTTTTCATTTTCGAAAAAAATCCTAACCCATCAGAATCAATGCTTCTGCCTAAACTCTGATGGTCTTTTCCATACATTAACAAGCCGACCCCTGTTGAGTGAACGGGATTTCTCACCACTTCGGTTAACCCGGTAACATTTTGTGGTCCACCCATCCGTACCGGCATGTGGAAAATCTCCTCTGCCAGCTCAATTAACCCCATTACTTTTGAACTACCCCCCGTCAATACCACTCCGGCTGCTATTAATTCTTCATTGCCACTGCGTCTAAGTTCCGACTGTACCAACAGCATCAATTCTTCATAACGCGGCTCTATAATTTCGGCCAAATTTTGCATTGAAATCTTGCGCGGCGCTCTATCACCAATGCTTGGCACTTCAATAGCACCATCAACATTCGCCAATTGCGTTAACGCACAGGCATATTTTCGTTTGATCTCTTCTGCGTTTATCGTTGGTGTGCGTAATGCAACAGCGATATCGTTAGTCACCTGATCTCCGGCTATGGGTATAACTGCTGTATGCTTGATTGCACCATCGACGAAAATGGCAATATCCGTTGTCCCTCCGCCAATATCAATTAAACAAACACCTAACTCCTTTTCATCTTCTGTGAGTACAGAGTTACAGGATGCCAATTGCTCAAGTACTATATCCTCAACCTCTAAACCGCAACGGCGAATACATTTGATAATATTTTGGGAAGCACTGACACTGCCTGTGACCATGTGAACTTTGGCTTCCAGGCGAATACCTGACATCCCGATAGGCTCTTTAATCCCATCCTGAAGATCAATTACAAACTCCTGAGGCAAAATATGTAAAATTTTCTGATCTGCAGGAATAGCGACCGCACGCGCGGAATCAATAACTCTGTCTATATCATACTGCGTTACTTCTTTATCCTTGATTGCCACAATACCGTGAGAATTAAGACTTCTGATATGACTGCCCGCAATACCTGCAAAAACTGACTTAATCTGACATCCCGCCATTAATTCAGCCTCTTCAATTGCTTTTTGTATGGACTGAACAGTCGATTCCAGATTTATCACAACGCCTTTTTTAAGGCCGCGCGATGGCGTAGTACCTATGCCTATTATTTCTATGTTGCCATCACTGGTGAGCTCACCAACAATAGCCGCGACTTTTGACGTACCAATGTCCAGTCCGACTATTAAATTACGCTCTGTTTTTTTTGCCATTTTATCTACTCTGTATCGCCTTTTCGTGTGCTTGTATTTCATTATTGGGGATTGCAATGGTGCTCCAATCAATCTCTTCAGTTCCAGGCTTCCATGAAACTGCATATCCATTGGGATATCTCAAATCAACTATCGCCATTGCATCAACCTGCTCTTGTTTTAACACTGCCAACGTTTTTAAATATCGCTGTAATTTTTTTAATTGCTCATTGCGCCCCAACAGTATTTCCAGTCCGGTTGCCAACTTTATTTTCCATGCCCCTCGATCATTAACACTAAACTCCATCAATTGCAAAGACTGATCGGCCAAGGCTGTTTTAATGCCCTTCATTATTTCCAGTACTTTTACTTGCTGCATTTCAGGCCCTGTCACTACTGTCAAGTTCTTAAACTGTTCTAAATTATTTGGTGTAAATATCACGCCCCGTTCAGTAATCAGACTGTTTTTCCCCCAACGGGCGTATGGTTTTTTCTCCCGTACTTTTATGTCAATCGCATCAGGCCATATGCGTTTTACCGTCACTGTATCCACCCATGGCAATGTCGCAACAGTTGAGTGTATCGCCTGCATATCCGCATCAAAATAACCGGTCATCACCAATGGCTGCAAAACCGTCTTTATCTCGTTCTTACTGAGGTATTGAAAAACCCCTTCAGTTCTCACATATTTAATGGGTAAAGACACGCTTTTAATTGCCAACGGCCTGATGTGCCCCTTTGTTACAGCTTTATACCCAATTATTCCAACCAGACCAGCTAACAGTAATCCGATCACCAAGGTTTTAGTGCCTACCTTGCTCATTACCCTAAGCTGGTTTCCAACACCCGCAAAACCAAGTCATCAAAACTGATACCCGCCTGTTTGGCCGCCATCGGCACCAGGCTATGATCGGTCATGCCAGGCACAGTGTTAATTTCAATCAATTGATACTGCCCGGAATCATCAATAAAAACATCGACTCTTGCCCATCCTTTTACGCCCACCACGTTACTGGCTGTAACGGCCAGGTTTCTCAAAAACAGCTCCTGTTCTTGATTTAAGCCGGAGGGACAGTGATATTGAGTCGTCGTCGCATTATATTTTGCTTCGTAATCATAAAATGCGTTGGGGGTTTCCAGGCGAATGACTGGCAATGCCTCATCATTTAATACTGCAACCGTATACTCCTTACCCTTAACCCAGCTTTCAGCATAAACGTCACAGCGATATTTCAATGCTACTTGTAGCGCTTTCAGTAATTCATCCCTTGAATTTGCCTTACTCATGCCTATACTGGAGCCCTCCTGTGCAGGCTTGACGATAACTGGAAATCCCAGTTTTTCTATGCAATTATCAAGGTCATTTTCATCTTGCAATAAACACCATTTAGGTGTCACCAAGCCATATCCCTGCCAACACAATTTGGTTCTAAGTTTATCCATCGTTAATGCAGAAGCCATAACTCCGCTGCCAGTGTAAGGAATACCCATAACTTGCAGAACACCTTGAAGCACACCGTCTTCGCCGCCGCGTCCATGAATAATATTAAACACCCGATCAACTTTTATTCCATTCAAAGCGTCTATAGGGCTACCCGTTACATCAATGGCGACAGCATCCACGCCTTTACGTTTTAAAGCGTCATAAACGGCTGCACCACTCTTTAACGAAACGGCTCTTTCAGCAGCCGATCCACCCATCAATACAGCAACACGCCCAAATTTTTCCGGTTTTTGTAGAGCCGCAAGATTTTGCGTCTCTACATCACGTTCGCCTACCATACAAACCTCAGTCTGCAATTCCACGCCTTGATGCTCCTGTACTTTATTTTGAACATAGTGAATTAAGTCTTCGATATCAGCGGCGGTTGCGTTGCCGGTATTTACAATAAAATTGGCATGTTTTTCCGATACGCAAGCACCGCCAATCGCATACCCTTTCAATCCTGTTTTTTCTATCAATCTTGCCGCATAATCACCTTCCGGATTTTTAAAAACAGACCCGCAACTTGGCTGATTAGTCGGCTGTGTTTTTGCCCGATTTTCCAATAAACCTTTTATCTTTTGCTGACTTGCGGCAGTATCTCCTTGTTGCAACTGTAACCGGCAGCTAAGAAACCATTCACTTTCAAAATTTTTTACGGATCGGTAGCTCACTTTAAAATCGCCGGGATATCGAAGCGATATTTTGCCCACTGCATCAATCATTTCTACCTGTTTAACAATGCCCCAGGTTTCTCCGCCGAATGCTCCTGCGTTCATTTTTAAAGCGCCACCCATTGTTCCGGGTATACCTGCTAAAAACTCGGCACCAATCAAACCACGTTCTGCACAAAAGCGTGCCACATGGGCGCATGGAACACCCGCTTCCACATAAACCGAGCCATCTTCCGCAAGCTTCATTTCTTTCAAGCGTCCCTTGGTATTAATAACCGTGCCGCGCAAGCCGCCATCCCTGACTAATAAATTGCTGCCCAATCCCATCCAAAACACAGGCTCGGAATCCGGTAAAGCAGCTATAAATTCACACAAATCCTGCCGGTCGAATGGTATATAAAGGCGTTCAGCAGGGCCGCCTACACGCCAACTGGTATATTTAGCCAGTTTTTCTTTGCTTAATAATCTGCCTTTCATGCCGGCCGGGCCTGTGGCGAAAAAACCCGGTACCCCAGCTCTTCAGTCAACAATTCAGGCAATTGGGTAGCAATCTGCCCGACATTACCAGCCCCCATAGTCAAGATCACATCGTCCGGCCTTACTATGCCAGCCAAAATTTTCGGCAACTCTTGCCACACATCAACAAATACAGGATCGACTTGACCACGCATACGAATTGCCCGGCTTAATGCCCTGCCGTCCGCGCCTGAAATCACCGCCTCGCCTGCCGGATAAACATCCATCAGAATCAGCACATCGACTGTTGACAGTATCTGTACAAAATCTTCAAATAAATCGCGAGTCCGCGTATATCTATGCGGCTGAAAGATAATGACTGAACGCCTGTCCGGCCAGGCTTGGCGCAAAGCCTCAAGGGTTGCGGCGATTTCTCGGGGATGATGTCCGTAATCATCAACCAAGGTGAGTTTGCCACCCTCAACTGCTATGTCTCCTTGAATCTGAAAACGTCTACCTACGCCCTTAAACGCGCCAAGGCTTTTAACGATGGCATCATCACTAACAGCCAGCCTGGTTGCGACAGCTATAGCAGCAAGTGAATTGAGCATGTTATGCCAACCCGGCATGTTTAACGTCACTTGCAACGCCGGATAATTACCACGGCGAATTACACTAAAAGCCGTGTGCATGCCGTCCTGCTTAATATCTACCGCACGAATATCAGCATCTTTATGAACCCCATAGGTGATTACCGGCTTAGATATTTTCGGCAAAATTTCTCTAACGCCTTCGTCATCCAGACACATCACCGCCAAACCATAAAAAGGCAAATGATGTAAAAACTCTATAAACGTGTCTTTTAACCGCTGATAACTGTTCTGGTAAGTTTCCATGTGATCCTGGTCTATATTGGTGACCACTGCCATCATGGGCTGGAGATATAAAAACGACGCATCACTTTCATCCAATTTGGCATTACTTCCAGCACTATTTAAACGACCACCAATAACAAAAGTAGGGTCAAGTCCACCCTCCGCCAGCATACTGGCTGTCAAACTGGTTGTAGTGGTTTTGCCATGCGTCCCAGCAACGGCAATACCAAATCGAAATCGCATCAACTCAGCCAACATTTCTGCACGCGGAATGACCGGAATTCTATTAAGATACGCCTGGTCAATCTCTTCATTACTGCGGTCTATAGCAGTTGACGCAACCACCACATCGACTTTCGTGACATTTTCTCGTTTATGTCCGATAGTAACCTTCACTCCCAAGTCGGCAAGTCTTTGCGTTACCGGACTTTCCTTTATATCGGAACCTGAAACTTTATAACCCAGGTTAGATAATACTTCGGCTATACCGCTCATGCCCGTGCCACCTATACCAACAAAATGTATACGCTCGATATTACCTAATGTAGGCGCGATGTACGTGCTATTTGGAAACTTCATAATCCCGCCTCAGCGATACAATAGTCTACAACAACGGCTGTTGCTTCCGGACGCGCACAGTGTCGTGCGTCAACGCTCATAACATCCAATTGTTTAAGTGCCTTTGTTATATGTTCTGCCAGTGTTGCCGGATTCAAATCCTTTTGCATCAATAGCAGCCCTGCGCCTGCATCGGTTAAATAGCGTGCATTCGCTGCCTGATGATCATCAATAGCACTCGGTAACGGTATAAAAATTGCCGGAACACCCATTGCTGCCACTTCACTCACAGTCATAGCGCCTGCTCTACAAATCACCAAATCAGCCCATTGATAAGCCGCAACCATATCATCAATAAAAGCATTGGTGTCCGCTTCAATATCTAATGCTTTATATCGGCTTTCAACTTGGGGCAACATGGCAGCACCTGTTTGATGCTTTATTTGCACTGATTGCATTGCCAAACCGGATTTTTGAAATTCGGCAATAGCCTCAGGCACAGTTTCATTCAATATTTGAGCGCCCTGACTACCACCAAAAATCAATATCCTGATCTCTTTTTCAGACCGCTGGTGTCCATTTTCCATCGCAGTAAGAAATTGTTTTCTTAACGGATTTCCCGTGCATTTCGCTTTTACTTTCCCGCTAAAACTATCGGGAAATGCTTCCAATACCTGATTGGCCAAGCGCGCAAGCAAGCGATTAGTTGTACCTGGAATCCGGTTTTGTTCATGGATTATCAAGGGAATACCCAATAGTTTCGCCATCAACCCACCAGGGCCGGCAACAAATCCCCCCATCCCCAACACCACATCAGGTTTACGCTTGCGCAATATTTTCATAGCTTGGACACAGGCATTGAACAACATAAATACGGCCGTTATTTTCGCCGTTAATCCTTTACCTCGCACACCGGCAACCGACAACCAGTCGATTTCAATTCCATTTTCTGGAATTACACGGCTTTCCAGTCCTTTCTGCGTACCTAGCCAGCTGACTTTCCACCCTTTTTCCATTAACAATTCTGCAACCGCCAGTGCCGGAAACACATGTCCACCGGTTCCTCCGGCCATGATAACTATACGCTTACCCATTTCGACCTTTCCTTTGGTGTATTGGCATTTATCTCGGCAACTTCGCTTTGCACTCGGAATAACAACGCAACTGCGCAACACATAATCATCATACTGCCGCCGCCATAACTCATTAATGGCAAAGTCAATCCTTTCGTTGGCAAAATTCCCATATTAACGCCCATGTTGACGAATGCTTGAAAGCCAAACCAGATGCCCAAACCATAGGCAATAAAGGCGGAAAACCGCTCTCCTGCTTTCTCTGCAGCCACGCCTATCTCAAAAGTACGCCATATCAATAATGAAAATAAGACAATGACGGTAACTACTCCCAATAGCCCCAGTTCTTCAGCAATCACTGAAAATAAAAAATCGGTATGCGCTTCAGGTAAATAAAACAGTTTTTGTATGCCACTACCCAAGCCCACACCGGACCATTCTCCCCGCCCGAATGAAATAAGCGCATGGACTAATTGATAGCCTGTATCTTTAGGATCAGCCCATGGATTCATGAAACTGGTTACACGCTTCATGCGATAAGGCTCAAAATACACCAGTAACATTGCCAGTACCGCCACTAACGACAACAGCATTATGAATTGTGATAGTCTGGCTCCCGCTAAAAACATAATGCCCATAGCGATAATTAATATCACTACCGCTGAACCGAAATCAGGTTCCATCAGCAACAGTAAACTGGCTACTGAAAACAAAATTAAAGGTTTAATCAAACCGAATGCAGATTCACGTATTGATTGCTGATGACGGGTTACATACCCGGCCATATAGATGACAGCAAAATACTTGACCACTTCTGATACCTGTATTCTCAAGCCGCCTATAGACAGCCAGCGTGTACTGCCGTTAACCTTTACCCCAAGACCTGGCACCAGCACAATCACCAGTAATAATAACCCCCCTATAAACAACCATTGCCCCGATTTTTCCCAAACACGAATGGGTGTGAGTGCTACACATGCGCCTAAAAACAGTCCAAGGCCTATATGCATTGACTGCCTGATGGGATAGTAAAAACTGTTACCGGTCATTTTTACACCCAAGTGCAATGATGATGATGCCACCATCACATAACCTATGAGCAATAAACTCGTAGATACAACGATCAACAGGGGATCGAAATGAAACCGTCCGATCCGTGATGGCTTCGCTCGTTTGCTCATGCAAGCAACCCCAATACCGCTTTAGAAAATTGATCGCCTCTATCCTGATAATTTTTATATTGATCAAGACTGGCACAGGCGGGAGACAGCAATACACTGTCACCGACCCTCGCAAGACTGGCAGAAATTTGAACAGCTTGTGCCATGTTTTCGGCGGCATAAACGGGAACACAATTATTCAGTGCCTGTTTTATCAATCCGGCATCCTTGCCCATTAAAATCACACTTTTTGCTTTTTCTTTAATTGCGGGTGTCAATTCCTTCATATCGGCCCCCTTTGCATCCCCGCCTGCAATCAGAATAACTTTGCGTTCATAGCCTTGTAACGCTGCAACACAGGCACCAATATTGGTCGCCTTTGAATCGTTTACCCAGGTGACACCGCGTATTTCCGCGACACGCTGCATTCGGTGATCCAATCCTTTAAATGTTTTCAAAGCATTACACATAGCATGCTCATCTAAACCTATAGACACTCCTAATGCTAATGCAGCCAATGCATTGGCTGCATTGTGTCTACCTTCAAGCGGTAATTCAGCTAATGGCATCAGACATTGTTTATTGTGCATCAGGTACTCAACATCTCCCTTGTTAGCGATATAGAAATCAGCATCCTTTTTAATTGAAAATGTCAATATACGCCTATCTTCTTCCTGCATCGCATCAACAATAGGGTCATCGACATTGATAACCATGACACCATTACCACTAAAAACGTTCTGCTTTTCCTGTGCGTATTTGGCTATATCCGCATGTCTATCTAGATGATCAGCAGAGACATTAAGCACTGTTGCAGCAGCAGCATTCAAAACACTGGTTCGTTCAAGCTGAAAACTTGAAAGCTCCAATACATACAACTCTGCCGCCTGATCCAGTAAATCCAATGCCGGTGTACCAAGATTACCACCTACACCCGCCTTTTTTCCGGCGCATTTTGCCATTTCACCTAGCATGGTTGTAACCGTGCTTTTACCATTTGACCCAGTAATGGCAATGATCGGTGCATCAACGGAACATGCGAACAAATCAATATCACTTACTATCTTCGAGCCATTAGCGATGGCTTTGACGATCGACTTTTCAGTTAGCGATACACCTGGACTGACAATCAAATGTGTTGCCACTTTAAAAGCCGCCTCATCAAATCCGCCTGTAAAAACAGGCGTATCCGGCATCACTTGAAAAAATTCATCTATTAACGGCGGTTTATCACGACTATCGGTGATGGCAAAGTTAATCCCGAGTTTTTGTAAGTAATGCGCAACCGAAAGACCTGTATTGCCAAGCCCTACCACCAAAACCTTGGAGTTTTGTGGATCCAATGCGAAATTCTTTCTTAAGGAATTTATAATCGCCACATTATCTATTTTCATCTCACAATCACTCGCCAACCAGAAATCAGAGAAATACTTTGATTTACCTTGTGCATTTTTCTCATCTCAATTTTAAAGTTGCCAATCCGATCAGTACCAGAATAACGGTGATAATCCAGAAACGCACAATAACCCGAGGTTCAGGCCATCCTTTCAATTCAAAATGATGATGTATCGGTGCCATACGAAAAACCCGTTTTCCGGTCAGCTTAAAAGAAGCAACCTGGATCATCACGGATACCGTCTCCATAACAAAAACACCGCCCATAATCATCAAGACGATTTCTTGCCTGACCAATACTGCCAATACACCCAAAGCCGCTCCCAATGCCAACGCGCCGACATCTCCCATAAACACCATCGCGGGATAGGCGTTAAACCATAAAAACCCTAATCCGGCACCCACTAAAGCAGCACAAAATACGATGAGTTCTCCCGCATTGGGCAGATAAGGAATAGCCAGATAATCTGAAAAAGCCACATGTCCCGAGAGATAGGCAAAAATTCCCAAGCCCGAAGCAACCATCACCGTAGGCATGATAGCCAAACCATCCAGTCCATCGGTCAAGTTAACGGCATTGCTGGTTCCAACGATCACAAAATAGGTCAGAACCACATACATCCAACCCATATTCAGCATGAAGTCCTTAAAAAAGGGGATAATGAATTGTGTTTCTGCCGGTAGAATTGCCGTTTTATACAAGAAAACAGCGGCCGTTAAACCTATTACAGATTGCCAGAAATATTTAGCTTTAGCCGACAATCCATCACTGTTGTTTTTAATGACTTTTCTGTAGTCATCAACAAAACCGATAACGCCATAACCCATGGTTACCAGCAAAATAACCCAAATATATCTATTTCCAAGATCAGCCCATAACAAAGTACTCAATGCGATTGCTACCAGTATTAAAGTTCCACCCATCGTAGGAGTGCCCGCTTTTTCATAATGGGATTGTGGACCTAATTCACGAATGCTTTGCCCGATCTTTCTACGGCTTAATTTCCTGATCATTACCGGCCCAATAATGAAAGCAATCATCAAGGATGTTAATGCACCCAGAATGGCGCGAAAGGTCAGGTAATGAAACACCCTGAATCCGCCATCAAAGGTCATTAAATAATCTGCCAAGTAAAGTAACATTTTTAATTCCTGAAATTATCAACCAAAGCTGCCGCTACATTTTCCATGCGCTGCGCTCGTGAACCTTTAATCAAAATCGTTTCATCTCCTTTCAGTTCTTGCTTTAGCACATCAATCAAATCTTGTTGTTTTTCAAAAAAAGTCGCTCCTTTGCCAAAGGCTCGTACAGTATTTTTCTTACAACTCCGCTGGCTTTAATAAGCGCACCCATTTCTTCATGCATTTTCGGGCTATCAGGACCCAATTCACCGAATGCCCCTAATACCAGCCATGGCTTACCTTTAAAATTAGACAGAACATCAAGTCCGGCTTTCAGAGAGGCCGAATTTGCGTTATAGGTATCATCAATGATGATATTTCCCAAACGACTAACCAGGGGTTGCAACCGGCCAGTTACCGGTTTTACACTTTCCAGTCCTTGCTTAATCTGCTTCAGGTCTATACCCAAAGCCAAACTTGCAGCAGTGGCAGCCAAGGCATTAACAACATTATGCCGACCTGCCAGTTTTAAAATAATGTCAACTTTACCCTGCGCTGTAACTAGCTCAAATGAGGTAACAAACACGTTATTGCGAATTTCTGTTTTAATTGCTTTAGCCGTTACATCAGCACTGTCATTCAACCCAAATGTCAGAACGCGTCTATTTCCTGCGACTGATTTCCAATAGTCGAAATAGCCATCATCATGATTAATGACCGCAATACCGTCATTTTTAAGCGTCTCAATGATTTCACCTTTAGCTTTTGCAACACCTTCAAGACTGCCGAAACCCTCTATATGCGCCGCTCCTGCATTGGTAATAATCACCACATCAGCTTGTGCGTACATGCTGGTATAAGCAATTTCCCCTGCATGATTTGCACCCATTTCAATCACTGCATAGCGATGCTGTTCATTCAGGCTGAGTAACGTCAAGGGGACGCCAATGTCATTATTCAAATTACCTTGAGTAAACAAGACAGGGGCATTGACAGCCATGCCCCGGCCAGCTCAGCTAATGCTAACCGCGTATCATCAACAATAATATGCGATAGGGTTGATTTAACACCTTTATGCACGATAGCAGCAATTGCTCCGGCCTCTTCAGCTTGATCAACAAACTCATTGCCATCAAAGTTGTGCCCTTTAATTGCAATATAAAGCTGTCCTGGCTTAATTGCCCGTGTGTCTATGCTGACAGAAGTGATAGCCACATCTGCCCCGATGAGCTTCCCTTGCACAGCTTCGGCACAGTCACTTAGCATCATTTTTATTGTTCTCCAGCTCTCATTTTTAATGCATCAATCACAACCTGGCTATCACTGAATGCTATTTGCACTCCATTACTTTCCTGGTAGTCTTCATGGCCTTTACCCGCAACCACAATGCAATCCTTTTCAGCGGCTCTCGCTATCACATTTTGTATTGCCTGTTCCCTGTTTTGAATCACTTCTATCTTACTAACAGATTCGCGATCAATTACGTCTCTACAGCCAGCCAAAATATCTTTAACTATATCCTGTCCATTTTCAAAACGCGGGTTGTCATCAGTAATAATCACGTGATCCGCCCACTGCTCTGCAATACGTCCCATTTCTGGACGCTTGCCCTTGTCCCGGTTACCACCACAGCCGAAAACCACCCATAGGTCCTGCCCGCAGTGTTTTCTCAAGCTGGATAAAACCTTATCCAGAGCATCGGGGGTATGGGCATAATCTACAAAAATCAGTGGCTGCCCATCTCCGCCAAAACGCTCCATACGTCCCGCAACCGGCTTTATAAGCTTAAGTTTTTTAACCGCCTCAGGCATTGAAACACCCATGGCCAACATCACAGCCAGAACGGTTAAGACATTCTCACTATTAAAGTCACCATAAAGCGGTACGTTTACCCGCAGACTATTGCCCCGCCAACACACATCAAATTCAATGCCATCCACTTTATGCAAAATATTTTCTGCACGGACGCATTCGCATGAAGCCAAGGTTTTTCCCTGAACACTGATGCCCCACAAAACAACAGTTTCGGGTACCGCGGCAATAATCCGGTCGCTATAAAAATCATCGAGATTGACTACTGCAAAAGCTAATCCTGGCTTGTTTAGTAACGCTAATTTAGCCTGCAGGTAGGCCTCCATAGTTCCGTGATAATCCAAATGATCGCGACTAATATTGGTAAAAACAGCGCCTTTAAAAGTAACGCCATTAACCCTGCCCTGCTCCAAACCATGCGATGAAACCTCCATCGCTACTGTTTTTTTTTTATCTTTTAGTAATTCAGCCAGTACTCTTTGAGTTTTCAAGGCATCAGGGGTGGTATTAAGTGTTTTACTAAGTTTGCCCCACTCACCCCATCCAAGAGTGCCGACTATTCCGCAATCATCCAACATCTGGCTTAAAAAATGACTGCAAGAGGTTTTGCCATTAGTCCCTGTGATGCCAATAACATCCATAAATCCGGATGGATCGCCATAAAAACGGGCTGCTATATCACCGAGCTTCGGGCCCAGATCTTCCACAGCAATCATCGGCACATTATTGATCTGCTCGACCGGCTGCTTGCGCCCCCCTGCGGGATCGAAAACAACGACACAAGCCCCCTTATCAACAGCCTGTGCAACGTGAGCTAGGCCATGTTGCTTGGCACCCGCCAAGGCAATAAATACATTTCCCTCAACAACCTCCCGACTGTCCAAAGCCAGACCCGTAATTTGCCTATCCTCAGCTTCTCCCAAACTTAAGTTTGTAAATGAAGCAAATCCTTCTAATAGCTCTTTCAGCCTCATGAGCATTGCTACTGGCTTTTCTGAGTTAACAAAATGGGCATCGTTTCTTCCTGATCAGGTGCAACTTCCAGTATTCTCAAGGCTCCCGCCATCACCTTGGAAAATACCGGAGCAGAAACCAGTCCGCCGTAATACTGACCCGCAGAAGGTTCATCAATCATGACGACAATAATCAACCGTGGATCACTGGCAGGTGCCATTCCGGCAAAAACTGCAAAATAATTCTTCTCGGTATATCCCCTGGAACCTGAAGCCTTTTTTACTGTCCCTGTTTTACCTGCGGCAGTGTAGCCGTCAACCCTGGCTTCATAAGCGGTGCCATCCTTCATGAGCACGGTTTCCATCATTTTCCTGACACTTATAGCCGTCTTAGCTGAAAATACCCGAACAGCATCATCATCTTCTTCACGTTTCAGCAAGCTCACTGAATGCAAAATACCGTCATCCGCCAAAGCCGTATATGCTCTTGCAAGTTGCAACGCAGAACTACTCAAACCATAGCCGAATGACAGAATTGCCCGGTCGAAATCATGCCACCTTTTATAGTCCATCAAAGTGCCACTGGCTTCACCTGGAAAACCTGAGCCTGCTGAAATACCAAAACCAAGCCGGTGATAAACTCCCCAAAAATATTTCGGAGGCATTTTCAATGCCATCATGCTAACACCGACATTACTGGATTTTTTTATTACATGCGTTAAATCCAGGGTGCCGTAATTATGTACATCTTTAACTGTATTGCGTCCGATTTGATACGTTCCATGCGTGGCAAAAGTGGCATTAGGACTTACATAACCACCGTCTAAAGCCGCTGCAACGACAAAGGGTTTAACTGTTGATCCCGGTTCAAACACATCGGTAAGCGCTCTATTCCTATACAAACTTTCTTTCAAGCTACTTCGGGTATTCGGATTAAAAGAGGGCTGGTTAACTGCCGCCAGGATTTCCCCGTTTTTTGCATCCAATACTACCAATGCCCCTGATTTGGCTTAATATTTTCTATATCTTCTATAATTCGACGCTGTCCATCCCTTATGACCCGTTTACTGCCTGAAATTCCTTTCAATAAATTTTCATAACCAGACTCCATTCCCTCCTGCCCGATATCATCAACATTGGTAAAGCCAACTATATGAGCGGAAACTCCACCTGTAGGGTAAAAACGCTTGAATTCGCGTTCAAAATAAACGCCTTCAAGCTTCAATTCTTTCACTTGATCGCCAAGCTGCGGATTAACCCTGCGCGCTATATAAACAAACTGCCTATGTGAATCTTCCTTAATCAATTCGGTTACTTTCCCCGTCGGCAAATTCAACAACTTTTCCATATGCTTGATCTGGTCGTCTTTCGCAAATTTAAGCTCACGCGGATTTATCCAAATAGACTCAACAGGGGAACTAATCGCCAGAGGATCACCATTTCTATCTTTGATCATGCCCCTGTATGCTGAAACGGACACATCATCGACCTGCCTCATATCTCCCTCATGCTTGAGAAACTGTTTACTCAGGACTTGTAAATCAATCGCGCGACCTGTCAATACCAACATGCAAGCCATCATAAAAACAACCAGGAATTTTCTTCTGGCAGAAAAATCACCTGTTGGTCGTTTTGGCGTACTTCTAACTCGAAAATCTAACATTTACGGTTTTATATAAATAATTTTTTCTCGTAACGGCATGACCAATTTCAATTGCTCCCGTGCCACTAGCTCTACTCGATTCTGTTCCGCCAACATTGTCAGCTCCAATTGCATCTGCCCCCATTCGACTTCATACTGATCCAGTGCTCTTTCCTGTTTTTGTATCTCAATAAAGATCAAACGGGAATAGTATTTGCTATAAATCACCGCTAAAGCGGATAATAGCAGTACTGTGCCCACCACACTCAAAAGCCGATTTGTAACCATTTAAACTCTCTCAGCGACTCGCATAATCGCACTTCTGGACCTTGGATTTTGACTGATTTCCTGCTTACCTGCTTTCAACGCTTTACCCCTTGCCTTTAAAACGCCTTTTGCGATATCAACTTCCTTAATGGGCAATCTGCCCGGATTATACTTAGCGCCGGACTCATCCCTAATAAAGCGCTTTACAATTCTGTCCTCCAGGGAATGAAAAGAAATCACTACCAAACGTCCTCCCTGCCTCAAGACTCGGGCGGACTGCTGCAAAACTGCCTTTAATTCATCCAGCTCTCTATTAATCTCAATACGGATTGCTTGAAACGTACGTGTTGCAGGGTGCTTATGTTTCTCCCTTACTGGTACTGCATCTTCAATTAGTTCCGTTAGTTGCCTGGTCGTTTTAATAGGCGACTGCGCCCTTTTTTCTACTATCGCTCGAGCTATGCGTCGCGCAAATCTTTCCTCACCATAGTCAAATAAAACCTTAACCAGATCTTTCTCATCGACACTAGCTAGCCACTGTTCAGCCGAAACACCGGCATTGCCATCCATGCGCATATCCAGCGGGCCATCCCGCAAAAAGCTGAAGCCTCTTTCGGGATTGTCGAGCTGAGGTGAAGACACCCCCAAGTCCAGCAAAATACCATCGATTTTTCCTGCCAGACTTGCATTTTTAACTATACTTTCCAGCTCAGAAAAACAGCTATGCTTTAGTTTGAACCGCTGGTCCGTAAGCATAACTTGTGCATAATCTGAATTAATAGCATCAGAATCACGATCAACAGCCAGCAATTGTCCGCCTGGACCCAGCAGATTCAAAATACCCTGACTATGTCCGCCACGTCCAAATGTACAATCGAGATAGATACCGTCTTGTTTAATCGCCAATTGCTGCAGGACTTCTGCATACATAACGGGTAAATGTTCCACTAACAAATCTCCCGTATTAAAAAGATAAAGACCCTAGCTCTTCCAGACCTTCATTATCATCGCCATCCAACCATTGTTTCTCTTTGGCTGTCCAGGCATCTTCATTCCAGATTTCAAACTTGTTAAGTTGACCGACCAGGACAATTTTTTTATCCATACTGGCAAATTTCCTGAGCTTTTCCGGTAGTAGCAACCGACCCTGTCCATCCATTTCGCATTCAGATGCATTACCGATAACAAAGCGCCTTAACTTGCCGGCCATTTTATTTAAAGTAGGTAATTTACTGATCGTTTGTTCAAGTTTTTCCCATTCAGGCAGTGGATAGAGCCATAAACAACCGTTTTCTCCAACGCATCGTTCGTCTACAGCAACCGTTACAACCATTTGACGCTCGCAACAATCTTGTAATTCTTCCCGGTAACGAGTTGGAATTGCAAGACGTCCCTTATCGTCTAAATTGACTGAACTGATTCCTCGTAACAAATCCCACCCCAAATAATTCTAAAAAAAACCACTTTTCACCACTTTTTTACCACTTTGATTTACTATAGATTCCAAACAGTTCTTAGTCAAGGATGATTTCATTTAAACTCTTTCTTTTTTGACAATGACTTACATCACTCTCTAAAAGAGAGCAAACCACACAAAACATAGCAAAATAAATTCTATGTTTTATCATATGGTTAATTGATATTATTAAGGCAATACTTTAAGTATAACCCTGCGAAAAACATCAGCTTTTTTAATGCAAGATAGAACAACGAGGAGGGATTTTGCCGCACAAATTAACCGGCAAATTTTGAATTAGAAGTTCAACACACATTCTGAAAATTAAGCAACAAAAATGAATCTGACAGCTCACTCATACACAACAAATAAATAAAGAAAGAGCCAGCCTGTAAGCCGGGTTCTGTCGAGAACAGCCATTCATCTAGGCTGCAAGTCACCTTGCAGCTCAAGCAATCTACCCAGGAACCGCGCGGGCCACGCGTCTGTTCCTCTATTTGATCTTGCTCCGGGTGGGGTTTACCATGCCACTTCTGTTACC
>NQJG01000166.1 GCA_002256465.1 Methylococcaceae bacterium NSP1-1
CGATATTAATCCGTCAATACGGGATAATCAGTGTAACCTTTTTCGTTGCCGCCATAAAACGTAACGGGATCTGGTTCGTTTAAAGGCGCGTTTAGCTTGAATCGTTCGACAAGATCGGGATTGGCTATATATAATTGCCCAAAGGCGACGGCGTCTGCCATGCCTTGAGCTATAACTTGCTCGGCGCGCGTCTGGTCATAGCCACCACATACTATCAGGGTTCCGTTATAAGCTTTGCGTAGGACCTCAAGATTGATAACGTTGGCGCCGTGCCTGATATCACTTTCCAGTGCATCGACGATATGCAGATAAGCCAGTCCAAAGCGATTCAACTGACCCAGCAGATAAACAAAAATCGTTTCCGGATCGGAATCAGTCATGTCATTAAACGTGCCACTGGGTGACAGACGAATACCGACACGTTCTGAACCCCAGACAGTTACTACCGCTTCAGTCACCTCAAGCAGAAATCTGGCCCGATTTTCCAGTGTGCCGCCATAACGGTCAGTGCGTTTATTGGTGCCGTCACGCAAAAACTGATCCAGTAAATAGCCATTTGCGCTGTGTATTTCAATACCGTCAAAACCCGCATCCAGGGCATTTTTTGCGGCCTGTCGATAGTTTTCCACGATGCCCTGAATTTCATCCGTTTCTAAAGCGCGTGGTGTAACAAACGGTTTCATACCATGAGGCGTAACAGCGAAACCATCAGGTGCTATTGCAGATGGCGCAACGGGTAACTGGCCATCATGAAAATCGGGGTGTGAAATGCGTCCGACGTGCCATAGTTGCAGGAAAATATGACCATTTTTTGCATGGACAGCCTCGGTGATTTTCTTCCAACCGGCAACCTGTAATTCGTTATGAATACCCGGTGTTGCCGGATAACCAACACCTTGCGGCGATATTTGCGTCGCCTCGGAAATAATCAATCCCGCGCTGGCCCGTTGTGCATAATAAATTGCCATCAGATCGGTGGGACTATTGTCAGGCGCGCGCATCCGGGTCAGGGGAGCCATCACTATGCGATTGGGTAAATGATAGGGGCCAATTTTAATCGGTGTTTGTAGATGTGAATTCATCTGTGTCCTGATGTTTAAAGGAAGGAAAATAAGTTGAGCATTTACATTTTATTTTTGGTATACAAGCTATAAATAGTTCCCGGGTAGTGCTTGACGTACCCGGGAAGTATCGCGTCGGCCTTATAACGGTTACCGCTACATGCCATCCAGACCATGTATTTAGCGCCCAAAATATGAGCAGTCAACGCATGTAGCTGAATTTTGAATGTACGCTTTATTCAATTAGAAGTTATTTTATCTTAATTGAAAGAGAGCATCCTATATAATCGACTAAGGGATAATTCATCCGAAAAATCTCTGCATGAACGGCCTGCCAACTGCTTCAACTGCGAAAATCAGGTTCCTCGTCAGGAGAAGTGTTAGTTGCAATACTAAAGAACTGACGCTAAAGTTCGGGTTGTTATTTTTTATTCCAGACCGATTTTGTTTATCTACTTGAAGGTGTGCACATGAAAATTCATTTTTACTGGCTGGGAGTATTGGCTGCATTGTTTTGCATGCCGGCATCGGCGGCTGATCTTGATCGGCTGGAAGTAGAAAAACGTCTCGCCAAAGCCGACAAGGCGCATCCGGCTGACTTACGCAGAAAGGATTTGACCGACCTGGATTTATCCGGCCTGGACTTTACCAAGGCAGATTTGTGGGGTTCTGATTTACGCCGATCCAATTTGAGCAACAGTGATTTGTCCGGATTAAATCTGGATTTATCGGTGCTGTCGAAAGTCAATTTTTCCAATGCCAATCTGTCCAATACCAGTATTTTTGGCGTACACGTGGGCGGTGCAAATTTGACTAACGCGAATCTGAGTGGCAGCCGGTTTATTGGCGTAATGGATCGCGCCAATCTGTCTCATGCCAATCTGTCCAACGCCAATTGGGGAGCCGATATGAAAAATCAGTCCATGGGTTTGATGCGAGCGAGTTTGAATAATGCCAATTTATCGGGAGCCAATCTTGCCAATGCCAATTTCGACCGCGCATTGATGCGCTATGCCAATTTTTCCGGAGCTATTCTGAAAAATACCGTGTTATTTGGCGTTGACCTTTCAGGCGCTGATTTTTCGGGTGCCGATTTATCAGGGGCCGATTTATCAGGGACTACGCTTGAAGAGACTAATTTTACCGGAGCAGATCTGGCGGGCACTCGCTTTGCCGGCATTAAGGATAAATCGAAGTTAAAGGGATTGAGTTCCGCTAAACATCTTGACACTGCGATTATTGATTGAGGAAAAGCAGAGGCAAGATACAAGGTTCAAAATACACCTTGTACCTTTCACCTTGATCCTGATTTTTATTAATTTTCAATAATCACCGGCGCTTTTCTCGTTTCACCTTTGCCTATCGTCAATAAATCCCAGACTAACAAAATAAATCCGGCAAAGGTTATGCCGCCAAAAAACAAGCGCCAGGCCATCGCATTTTGAAATGACGGATGATTTTGCGCGGTAAAATAACCGCCCCATGTTGAGCCTTCTACTGCGCGCTCAATAAATGACTGTTCGTAACCTGCAATTAACAGTGCAATGGTCATACCGAGAACGCCGCCGTTGAGCAAACCTAAAGCCCATTTCCAACGCCAGGCATTCTGACTGCCGCCCCCCATCCAAACATCACCACGCCAGTGTTGTATAGCCAGATAAAAGAAGGCAATATTAATCGTGGCGTACGCGCCAAAAAATGCCAGATGTCCATGTGAAGCCGACCACTGCGTGCCATGCGTATACATGTTAATTTGTGGCAGGGTGTGCATAAAGCCCCAGACACCCGCGCCAAAAAAGTTACCAAAGGCCTGGGCGATAATCCAGGCTAATGCCGGGTGATTGCCGTTTTTAAAAGCGTGGGTACCGGCATCATAAACCGCATGAACCACCATGGCGACCAGCGGAATGGGTTCAAGAGCCGAGAAGAAACCGCCGATGGTCAGCCAGTATTCCGGCGTACCGATCCAAAAGTAATGATGCCCCAAACCTAAAATACCCGAACCAAACATCAAGGCGACTTCAATATACAGCCAGGTTTCAACAATTTTACGTCTGACTCCCAGCAGTTTCATTAATGACCAGGCCATAATAACGCCTACCAGCACTTCCCAGGTTGCTTCGACCCATAAATGAATAACCCACCACCACCAGTATTGCTCATGGGTAATATTGGTCATATAAAACATACCGGCAACATATAAACCGGCCAGGGCGACCAAATCCAGGGTTAAAACCCCGGCAATTCCCGACCATTTGCC
>NQJG01000167.1 GCA_002256465.1 Methylococcaceae bacterium NSP1-1
CTTATGATTTTAAAGCGACTAAATGGAAAACTTCCGGGCTAACGCCACTACCCACTCCGCGTAGCTTTTCCTTTGCCCATGCCGCGCCTGTACTGAATGGAAAAATTTATTTGCTGAGTGGTGTAGCCACACAAAAGACAACTCCCCACCTTGTCGCATCTACAAAAGTAGAAATTTATGATCCAGCTTCTAACACTTGGCAAATAGGGCCTGCCTTGCCGCAACCTTCAGTATGGGGTGCTACAGTCGTTGCAAATAATGCTATTTATGTCATCAGTGGTGGACATTTATACGACACGCCCAGCAGTCTGGTTACTAACGTTTGGAAACTCACCGATGCCTGGAAGTCTAATCTAACGACACTAGAAACCTGCGATTTGAATGCCGATGGCAAATTTAGCAGCGTAGATGTCACGCTGTTTACCAAGGCATGCAAAAATAAAACGGCGTATTGGCAATGTGATTTGAATAACGACAGTTTGTTCAATTCAAAAGATACGGCTGCTTATAAACTACAGTGGAAAAAAGCCACCAAGGCTTGTAGCGATGGTATTTTAGCGAATGCATTTGCAAACCAGTTGAGCAATCTCCAGGTTGGAGGTCAAGGTATAGTTATCAGCATTCTGTCAGATGATAATAATGGTAACCGGCATCAAAGATTCATTATTCGCCTCAGTACAGGGCAAACCCTATTGATTGCTCACAACATTGATATTGCCGCCCGAATTGAAACATTGGCCGTGGGTGACAATCTCCAATTCAATGGCGAATACGAATGGAATGATAAAGGCGGGGTAATTCACTGGACACACCATGATCCCGATAACCAGCACGCAAGCGGCTGGATAAAACATGCGGGTATTACCTATCAATAAACTGGCTGCTGAGCCACCTATGACATAAATAGTATCATCGGCGACTTTCTCTTTGATTCTTGGCCTGTTCATGATTTTCATAATGGACGCGTTTATCATTTTCTTGGTCGTAATGCCGTTGTTCCTTGATTTGATTTCCCCGGTTATCATGAGACCTCTGATTTTGTCCGTGGTTTTGTAGATCCGAATTGGGGCGACCATGTTGGAGGTTGTTGTGTTCCCATGAGCGATCAGTTGAAGGCTTGCTCCAGTTATTATTGTTAAGTAGATCGTGATGATTTTTGCGGTCCGGGTATGCAGGAACTGAACCCTGATAGCCGAATTGTTGGTGTTTTCGGTCGGGATGGTTATGGCTATAATCATTTGAGGGAATCGGCATCACATAGCTCCGGTTCCTTGAGGGCTGTGAATTATAGCCATCATAACGATGAATACTATTATCGCGGTAATTACTGTTGTAGGGATATGAGTGATTATCATAACGATAAGGATATCTGCTGTAATAACTTCTTTGTGTGACGCCATAACCGCTATAGGCTCCACCAGCAGGATAGTAAGTTTGATGATAGGGCGCACAGGCGCTCAAAAACAATAGCAACATGCTGGAGACAAGTAGTTTTACAGTTGACAAGTTCATGTTATGTTTTTTTTACTTTTAATGATTGTTGGATTAAGAATGCCTGAAGAATGCTGAATGATTAATGAATTTCAGCCAATATTTTGCGATAGCAATTTTCGACCACCCACTTTGGGAGCACGCGATTCGGGATCGAAAGTATTTCGATATTCATCTCGTTACCATTCTCTAAGATCAGGTCAAGTACGGATGGGGAAGATGTGCCGCCGATTGGCCCCATTCGAGTTTCCACTAACTTCGTTAGTTTGTAACTCTTTTCTTTTGAATGGGTAGAATGGGCGGATATTCAGGATTGGTGTTGGGAATAATAAGCACGAACTCAATATGACTGTTTGGGAGCTTTTCAACCGAGGGGCTGTCCTTGAATCCGGTCAATTCAAGAATCAAGCCTAAATTATTGTCTTTGTGGTCAACATGAGTCGTAATTTGACACGCATTTAAAGCGGCAGGTTATTTTCCGATGATTTTTTAGGATCGGTTTTAGGAGTGGCATCAAGTTCATCATAACCTATGAGACCTGTGATTTTTTCCCATAATGTTTTTTCAAGATCACGCTTGGGTACGTCTATCGTTGTTTCACTCGAAGTTTTTATCACAGGAACAGTGCTGGGTCTAAAATCCCCTTGGATGCCGGTTATTTGGTCATTTTCAAAGAATAATGAAATTTGTTTTTGCACCCTGTCTTCACCGCTAGGTTGATTTGAATATAGGTATTCCCAGCGATTTTTATGGAAAACATTATTCAGCATGGGCGAGCCCATGATATAAAGCACCTGACGCTTGTTCATGCCGGGCCGGAGTTGGTCAACCATGGACTGTTCAATGATGTTGCCTTGCTGAATATCTATAGTATAGACGCCCGGTATATAGTTCATAATGGTGGAGCAGGAGACGAGTGTCAGACTTGCCAATAAAATTAAAGAAAAAAGCGACTTTCTCATTTGAGGCTGCGTAAGTGTTAAAATGTGAAATCATACAGGATGTTAAATAATTATCCTATAAAACTGTCTGCTCATAATACCTAAAAAGGCTACAATGAGCGCTATTTTGTATTTAACTGCCTACAGGTTTAACCGGAGATTAAAGTTGGAGACACATGATTTAAGGAATGCAGGTCTGAAGGTTACTTTACCTCGGGTCAAGATTCTGCAAATTTTAGAAAAACAGGTTAATGAACGACATTTAACGGCTGAAAAGGTTTATAAAATTCTGCTGAGTGAAGATGAAGAAATCGGATTAGCTACGGTTTATCGCGTTTTAACCCAGTTTGAAGCTGCAGGACTGGTGACCAGGCATCACTTTGAGGGGGGTAATTCGATTTTTGAATTGGCTACGGGTGATCACCATGACCATATACTCTGTATGAAGTGCGGTAAAGTGGATGAATTTACTGATGAATTCATCGAAGCCCGGCAAAAGGAAATTGCCAAAAAACTGGGTTATGAATTAACCGATCATGGCCTTTATTTATATGGATTTTGCCCTCAGTGCAGGAAATCCTGATTTTTTCTCTTACCTACAGACTTCATGTTTAAACCTCTTGTTTTTTATATTGGCTTGCGTTATACGCGAGCTAAACGTCGTACCCAATTTATTTCTTTTATTACCTTAACCTCGGTTCTCGGAATTGCCTTGGGCGTTACGGCGCTGATCACCGTTTTGTCAGTGATGAATGGTTTTGAAGCCGAATTACGCGAGCGGATTCTTGGTATGACTGCACATGCCACAGTCACGGGTAAATACGGCCAGTTAGATAACTGGCGTGAACTTGATCAGAAATTAAAAGATTATGCGCATGTAGAAGGTGCAGCTCCCTTTGTCAGTGGACAGGTCATGATTAATGCCGACCGGCGCGTCAGCGGAACAATGCTTAACGGGATTATGCCGGACTATGAATCCAGGGTTTCGGAAGTTGCCGATAAAATGAAAGTAGGCAAGCTTTCTGATCTGGTTGCAGGTCAATACGGCATTGTTTTGGGCGCTGAACTCGCCAACTATTTAGGTGTGATGATGGGCGATAAAATTACCGTCATCAGTCCGCAAATCAATTCCACTCCAGCGGGTATTGTGCCCAGAATGCGACGATTCACCGTAGTGGGTATTTTTCAGGTAGGCATGTATGAGTATGATCGTAACATGGCGCTTATTAATATTGAGGATGCAGCCAAATTATTTCGCATGGACAATGCTGTATCAGGCCTGCGCATAAAACTGGATGATTTGTTTAATGCGCCGCAAATTACACGTGCGCTCGCAACCGCTCTTTATGACGAATATCAGGTCAGTGATTGGACCCTGGCGCATAGCAATTTCTTTCGTGCTATTCAGACAGAAAAAAGGGTAATGTTTATTATCCTGCTTTTGATAGTCGCGGTAGCGGCTTTTAATATTGTCTCTACGCTGGTGATGGTGGTTACTGATAAACGTGGCGATATAGCGATTTTAAAAACCCAGGGACTCACGTCTGGCTCAGTGATGGGTATTTTTATGGTGTTAGGGTCCATAATCGGAGTAGTCGGCACAGCGCTTGGAACCTTAGGCGGCATATTGCTGGCTTTAAATGTTGAAACCATTGTGCCGGCAATCGAAAAGCTATTTCAAATTCAGTTTATGGCCGCCGATGTGTATTACATCAGTGAATTGCCTTCCAAATTGGTTTGGTCGGATGTTTACGTGATAGCAGGGATGGCCTTTTTTCTGTCCTTATTGGCAACGATTTATCCTGCCTGGCAGGCATCCAGAATAAATCCAGCGGAAGTCCTTAGATATGAATAAAACCAGCATTTTGCATTGCCGGCACTTGACCAAACGTTATGACCAGGGTGGGCTAGATGTTGAGGTCTTGAAAGGCGTTAATTTAACCATAGGTGTTGGTGAACGCGTTGCTATTATGGGGGCGTCAGGTTCCGGTAAAAGTACTTTATTGCACCTTTTGGGCGGTTTGGAAAAAGCCAGTGGCGGCGAGGTAGTATTGGACGGGGTTAATATTAATCAAGTCGGTGCCGCGAAGTTGGCCAAATTAAGGAATAAATCCCTAGGTTTTATTTATCAGTCGCATCATTTACTAGGTGAATTTACCGTTCTGGAAAATGTGGCAATGCCCTTGTTAATCGGCGGCGAGTCTGTAAAGCAGGCAAGCATTCGCGCCAGTGCATTATTACAGCGGGTAGGATTAGGTCATCGCATTGAACATAAACCGGGTGAATTATCCGGTGGCGAAAGGCAGCGTGCTGCCGTGGCGAGAGCGTTAATTAACAAGCCTTGTTTGATATTGGCTGATGAACCTACCGGAAATCTCGACAGTAAAACCGCCCATCAGGTCTATCAGTTAATGCTGGAATTAAACCAGGAGCTGAATGTCAGCTTTCTGGTTGTGACTCACGATCATGAGCTGGCAGCGCGTATAGGCAAGGTTTTGCACATGGAAGATGGGTTGATTGTCGGTTAAAGGTCCGGCCTAAACAAAACGGCGATTAATAATCTTTTATTCATTAAGTTACATGTGTCTAATCGTAACTAATTGCTTTGAATGGATTCTTTTTAGAAGAAAGGCTCTTGCGTGTTTGTTTTCTTGTTTCCCATTTTTTATGGGTATGATAACGCCAAAAATAGTTAATCCCATAATAGCCCGCGGTAGAGCAAACTGTACCCAGGATCAAACAACCTGTCAGAAACGGAAACAAAATTTCGCCGGATAATATAGCATTTAGTGAAAAGGAGGCAGCCGGGAGATTTAAAACCGTAAGCCCAACCAGATAAGCGAAATAGAACAGAGGGGGCATGGTGACAGGATTGGTTATCCAGACCAGACCTACGGAAATAGGTAAATTTGCCCTAAAATAAAATGCACCTATCGCCGCAATTGCCATTTGTCCTGGGGTCGGAATCCAGGCACCGAAAAGCCCCACTGCAAAAGCCATTGCCACAGAGCGTCGATTCAAATGCCAGAGATTAGGGTCATGTAATTTATCGCCAAGAAACTGAAGATTTTTGTGCTCTTTGATCACGTTATGGTCAGGTATAAACTTATGTAACAGTTTTTGTATAAATTCTTTGGCCATCGTCTTTTAATGTAAAAGTTAATTAATTAGAAATTTAGTTTATCAGGTTTTTGCCAACCTCAAAAACACCAAGGAGCTAAATGATTGTATCTTCGCTGTCATTCCTGGCCGGCCTCTTATTGGTTCAACAATTCTCAGAATTACCGGGTAGTCAATGGCTAATAGTTGTCATCGTAGTGGCGGTCATTATGGCATGGTTGCGTTATTGGCGGAGTCTGTTTT
>NQJG01000168.1 GCA_002256465.1 Methylococcaceae bacterium NSP1-1
GGAAATAGCCCAGTACATTGGTGGCAAATTGCATTTCGATGCCCTCAGGCGTTTCCTGACGGGTGCGTGATGTGCAAGCGGCGTTGTTGATCAATAAGGCCCCCTTTTTCAAATTTCTATAACTACCTTGTGTGAGTTTTAGGTAATCCAAACGCTGTAAAGTACGAAAGATATTTGAAGTGTTGCTAAACTGTAAACAGGAAATCTGATGGTATATAACCACTGGCAGTTTGCCATCTACTGCAGACACTAAGAAATCTAAATTTTGATTTTTTAGAGGTCCCGCTTAAAAAGTTTTCGCGCAAAAATATATTGTAAATTCACAAGTCAAAATTTATGGCAAAATCGCCATGCAGAATGGTTAAAAACCTGTCTAACTTTTCAGGCCCAAAAACCGTAAGTTTCTGATTAAAAAAGGCCGTTTTTCCCAATTTCAGCTAGACAGTAAATATCATAACCTATTGATATTAATTATAAATGTTTCCTTATGAACTATTGAAACCTGGCATGACTTCTCAGCAACTCCAATGCCAGTGACTGCTGCTTGAAGGTCTTTAACATACGTCGCCAACGCATCATATAGTAAACTTCATTATTACCGTGAAAAAAGAATGAAAATCTACGGAAACTCAAAAAATATATTACAATAAAAAAATTGAGAATCTACTGAAACAAGCTTTGATCCGCGATGGTGTAATGCAGTACGATCTTTATAAGTATAAATTGATCCAATGTTTGCAGAACTACTTAACGAAGGCAAGATATCATTAATATTGTTTATGGGTCGATATTTTTACAGAATTAAGGTTTATCATTAACAAGGTAATAATGGGGCGCTTTCTTTTTTGTAATTAAATGGAGTGACTAATAATTGATAGAATCCAAGAAAACGGAAATTCCATCTGTATCAATAAATTCAGTGAATACATACAAAAAAGCCCCTCTGGTTGAAGTTATCATTGAGATACCAAGTGGTAGCTTTATGAAGCGGGGCTCCACCGGAGAGTTGGATTTTATCTCCCCCCTACCCTGCCCGTTCAACTATGGCTCAGTTCCGGCATTCATCGGACTGGATGGCGATCTGCTGGATGCGGTAGTTCTCGGCCCACGCCTCCCTTTAGGTGCAATGGTAAAAGTTCATGCTTGGGGCGCTATTAGAATGACCGACCATGGATTGTATGACGACAAACTTATATGCAGTAGTTCACCAATTTCCTCGTGGAAACAACGACTGATAATTTTGTTTTTTATAATCTACGCCAAAGCCAAAAGTCTGATCAATCTCACAAGAGGTCGTAGGGGGGGCAACAGTTGTGAGGGATGGTACGACGCCGAGGGTGCTTTGGCGAAGGCAACACCCCGTGCTCAGGGTGACTGGAAAGGGCCAACAACCCCCTGCTAAAGTACGTTATTTTAATTGGCGGACGCGCCGTTCCGATCACCAGTATCATGATCTTCGCTGGTTTTATGATCACTCCAGCGCTGATCATGCAGTTGGCGACGACCAGTGAATGGGATCACTTTTCGAGCTTCTTCAGTGAGGTGGGCGCATACTGTTTAGTGCTCACACGAAAACTAATCCGGCAATTTTATTTAGTGAGTGATTTGTCTATAGCTGTTAATCTCGCCAACAACACAGTCAAAGGGACGTGTCGCCCGCTGGTGGATTTGGAATTTGGTTTCTTATCAAGAATTGGAGGCTTATTTTAAGATCGCAGAGCGGCGCTCTTCTTACCGTAACGTTCTCTCAATTTAAAAATAATTTTTCCTGCATCTCACCGTCTGTTTTGGATCGTGAGCTGACTGTCCCTCAAATGTCTTCTTCATTTTCTTCGTTGTAAAAAATATCGTGCTGTAAAAAACCTTTCATATCCCATATCCTTTTGTCCTGGTCCTGGTCATGAAGGTACCAAACCCAGAATTTTGCCTTAGTAACCATTTCAAGCATTTCATGGACAAGAAGCAGCTCTGGGCTAGGATTTTTCTGCCACCACTCCATCAGAGATTGATAATCAGCTTCTAATGCCTCTTCTTCTTCATCTTTGTCCTCCCAAACCCTCAGCTGAGCTCTCCTGTCATTACTCATTTTTCCTCCACCTTTTTTCATATTTGTTTCGAGAATTTCATAGTACATTTAAACCATGTCCGATTAATTACGATATGGTTTAAGTAGATCAAGAATTTGCCCCCAAATTATTGGGTTTTCAAAAGGTGAATAGATGCAGATGTTCCATCACTCTCTCCATTATTTGGATTGACAGTTGAAGCATAGTTCATCCCACGAGTTCCGCAAGTGAGTCAGATTTTTGAATCCGACAAACCGAGCGCCTATGATGAAGTCTTATGCTCGATGTACAAAACACGACCTGTTCTATCTATCCGATCACAGTCAAAAAATGCGCTTAAACAGGTTTCGCGCGATTACGCGCATAAAACCGCGGCAGTGCAACTCGACGAGACGGCAGCCACAATGGATATATAAATTGACAAAGGCAACACCAAAGTTGCAGGGGTATCTTTCCTCTATCAAAAAGGATAATGAATGTTTTTTCTTTCGGCACTATTTAATGCTTGAGCTTCCGATTGTTTTCAAAAACTGGAAACAAATGCCGTGCGAAGTATAATATAATTCTATCCCTAGCTTATAAGGAGCCGCTATGCACGTTACCTTAGTCCATGTCTACGTAAAATCCGCTCACATCGATGATTTTATTGCCGCCACACAGCTCAACCATGAAGCTTCCATCCAGGAAGCTGGCAACCGTCGTTTTGACGTCCTGCAAGCACCCGATAACCCTAGTCATTTTATCCTTTATGAAGCCTATGCCTCTGCCGAGGCTGCTGCGGCCCACAAGAAAACAGCCCACTATTTAGTCTGGCGCGACACGGTGGCAGAGTGGATGGCGGAACCGCGCCAGGGTGTCCGTTATGAAGGCCTCTTTCCGCAAGGGTAAAACTATATGCAATTCATACCTTTCGCTATTTCTAGGTTGCCGCGCATCAGCTACGGCAGTGGTCGTATTAATGAAGTTCCTGCGCTGGCCGCGACCTATGGCCGCACAGCCTTGCTGGTAACCGGTAAATACTCTTTTTGCTCTACACCACGCTGGCAGTCCTTCACCCAGTTACTGGAAACCAAAGGAATGAAGTGGTTGCACTTAACCGTTTCGGGCGAACCGACACCGATGCTGGTAGATCAGGCGGTAGGTCAATTTCGTAGCGAATCGGTTGATGTAGTTATCGCCATTGGCGGCGGCAGTGTTCTCGATGCCGCCAAAGCGATAGCCGGACTACTACCCCACGGCAATTCGGTGATGGA
>NQJG01000169.1 GCA_002256465.1 Methylococcaceae bacterium NSP1-1
CCTAACAGAGCCGATTGTTTAAGCGTTGAAGGTTTAGCGCGTGAAGTCGCGGCACTGAACAAGATGGACTGGTCAACTACCCAAGTCGACAATGTTCCGGTTAGTCATCAAGACACATTAACCGTATCGGTAGAAGCCACAGAAGCCTGTCCGCGTTATTTGGGTCGTTTGATTAAGGGCGTAAATGCCAACGCAGTGACGCCATTATGGATGCAGGAACGCTTGCGTCGTTCAGGATTAAGAAGTCTTGGACCTTTGGTCGATGTGACTAATTACGTACTCATTGAGTTAGGGCAACCGTTACACGCCTTTGATGCGGAAAAGCTTGCGGGTGGCATCACTGTGCGCTGGGCTAAAGCGGATGAGGAATTGACCCTATTAAATAATCAGGTCATTAAACTTGATAATGAAGCCTTGGTTATCGCCGATGATAATCAAGCCTTGGCACTTGCAGGTATCATGGGTGGCAACGATTCTGCTGTCAATGAAGAGACCCAATCGGTGTTTTTGGAATGTGCATTTTTTGCACCACAAAATATAGCTGGCAAAGCACGGCGGTTCGGTTTGCATACCGATTCATCCCATCGATTTGAACGCGGTGTTGATGCTACTCTCCAGGCAAGGGCTATTGAACGTGCAACACAATTGATTATTGACATTGCTGGTGGCGGTGCAGGTCCAATTACCGAAGTAACCACTAAAGCTGCATTACCTCAACGCCAGGCTGTCTTTTTAAGGCGTCAACGTATAGAAAAAACGCTGGGTGTTGCTTTGGCTGATGAACAAGTCATAGATATATTTCAACGCTTGGGGATGACTGTCCAAACACAAACTGATGGCTGGCAAATCATACCGCCGGGTTTTCGTTTTGATATGGCTATTGAAGCAGATTTAATTGAAGAAATAGCACGTGTCTACGGTTATAATAACCTGCCTAATAGCAGTTTGTTAATGCGATCCGAATTAAGCAAGGCAACTGAAGCGGTACTGGACATAGACCGTGTTAAAGATTTGCTGGTTGATCGGGGTTATCAGGAAGCTATTACATACAGCTTTGTCGACGAAGATATCCAGAAAGCTGTTACCCCTGAAATGGAAGTTATCCGCCTAAAAAATCCTATTTCTTCGGAATTAGCTGTGATGAGGTCTACTCTTTGGTGCGGTTTGTTGAAAGCTGCCCTATACAACACCAACCGTCAGCAAAACCGAGTTCGATTATTTGAAACGGGTCTGCGGTTTATCAAAAAAGACGGCGAGACTCATCAACAAAAAATGCTGGCGGGTCTGGTATTGGGCGATGCTTATAGTGAGCAATGGGGTGAGAAAGCCCGCAAAGTCGATTTTTATGATATTAAAACCGATATACAAGCGATTTTTGCATTGACGGGTTGTGAAGTACAATTTCTAACTGCCCAGCACTCTGCCTTACATCCTGGTCAAACAGCGGAAATTTTATCGTTAGACGGTAAAAAAATTGGCTGGCTGGGTATGCTGCACCCAAATCTGGAAAAACAATTAGGTTTTGATGCACAGGTTTTTCTATTTGAATTGGATCAAGTCTTGTTACTTAATAAACATATTCCTGTATTTAAATCGTTGTCAAAATATCCATCAGTAAGGCGCGATTTAGCCTTGATCGTTAAAGAAGATGTCTCTGCGAGTGAAATAATCAACTGCATTAAGGGCAGTGCGGAGCCGGCCTTGCAAGATGTAATTATCTTTGACATTTACCGCGGTAAAGGTGTCGAAGAGGGCAGTAAAAGCGTTGCCTTAAGTTTAATCATGCAAGATGATAAGCAAACACTAACAGACTCTGAAATAGACGCTATAGTTAGCAGGCTGTTAACCCTATTGAACAATGAAAAGAATGCAAAGCTGAGGGATTGATTTATGGCATTAACAAAAGCAGATTTTGCCGAGAGGCTGTTTGAAGAGCTAGGATTAAACAAGCGCGAAGCAAAAGAAATGGTGGAACTTTTTTTTGAAGAAATCAAGAGTTCTTTGGAGGAGGGCAAGCAAGTCAAAATATCCGGTTTTGGAAAATTCGAGCTTCGCGATAAAACCAGCCGTCCCGGTAGAAACCCAAAAACAGGCGAGGAAATTCCCATAACTGCCAGACGTGTGGTAACATTCCGTTCTGGACAGAAACTAAAAGCCCGAGTAGAAGCCTATGTTGGAGCCGAGCAACAACAATGAATTACCGGTTATTCCGGAAAAACGTTATTTCACCATAGGTGAAGTCAGTGAGTTGTGCGGTGTTAAACCTCATGTACTTCGCTATTGGGAGCAAGAATTTACCGAACTGAGCCCGGTAAAAAGACGTGGTAATCGTCGCTATTATCAGCGTCACGAAGTATTGATGATACGACAAATAAGAGCCTTGTTATACGAGCAAGGCTACACCATTGGTGGTGCCAGAGCCCATTTGATGAGTGATAATGCCAAAGAAGATTCAAGCCGTACAAAGCAATTAATACACCAAATGATTGCCGAACTTGAAGATGTTTTAGAATTACTCAAATAGATCCGGACAGTTAATTTTTTAATGTAGTATAATAAACAGTTAATTATTGATATGATTGTTTCGCAATCCTTTCAGTTTTACTTAGTTATTTCAATGTCGGGGCGTAGCGCAGCTTGGTAGCGCACTTGTCTGGGGGACAAGGGGTCGCAGGTTCAAATCCTGTCGTCCCGACCAATTGAATCAAGGGCTTATGATGTTTTCATCAAGGCCATTTTTTGCTTCTGTAGTAGATTTGTCACAGTTTATTGAATTTCTGGCATATTCTTCCAGGTGTTGGCTGGATAAATGAGCGTATCTAAGTACCATACCTAAATCAGCCCATCCTCCCAATTCTTTAAGAATATGGAGTGGTGTTCCATTTTGTATATGCCACGATGCCCAAGTATGTCTTAAGTCATGCCAACGAAAATCTTCAATGCCTGTTCGCTTTAATGCTTTACGCCATGCTTTAGTGTTAGCATCATTAACGATCTTACCTTTATAGGTGAATACTCTAACAGGGTGCTTGCCAAGCTGGCTACGAATAACCACAAGCGCATCGTCATTTAAGGGTACTGCTATGGCTTTATTGCTTTTAGCCTGGTCTGCATTAATCCAAGCACAACGCCGTTGCATATCTATTTGACGCCATTCAAGTTTAGTTACATTGGATTCTCGTAACCCCGTCGCTAATGTAAATTGCATCATAGCCTGAAGGTGGCTTGGTAATTCCTTGAGTAACAACTGGGTTTCATTATGAGTAAGCCAGCGGACACGTCCAATAGGCTCTGGTAATAAACGTATGTTAGGTACGGCCCTCAATATTGAAAGTACCCGATTAACAGTTGAGTTACTTACTCCTGTCTTCTGTTTTGCCAATTTTATACGGTCTATCATGGCTTTATTTATCTCATCTAGCTTGCTATTATTTAAATGCTCATTAAGCCAGCGCAAATGTACCTTATCCGTTTCAATGCTTTTCTTGTGGCTCTGCTCAGTTAACCACCTGATTACTGCTTCTTGCCAAGTATGGCGGGGTTTATCGCCCAGATTTTTAACCCGCCACGCTTCTGCTTTTAATTGATCATGTAATTCTTGTGCCTCCTGTTTTATTTGAGTCCCAGCAGTTTGTTGTACTCTGCGTCCGTCCGGCGCGGTGAACTGAATCCACCACGTTTCTTTTCGCTTATAGATTGACATGTTTTTTTATCCTCTTGTTTAAGTTCGTCAATCACTTGCAGTTCTCGCCGAGGCTCAGAATAACGCCCGGACACCCAATCTGCAAGATGTTCTTTGACAAAAATCCAGCACTTGCCCGCTTTCCTTCCTGGCACCTGTCCGGCCCTAGCTTTACGGCGCAAGACTTCGGGATTCATTTTAAGAAAGTCGGCGGCTTCATTTAGGTCTAGTGTTTTCATAGGCGCAGTGCACTGGATATCGAATGAATCTTGCGGAATCCATTAAACGACAGCTCAGTTGGCATAACTGAAAAACTGCTTAACGGAAGTTATATTACGAATTCTGTGTCAACCACCCTATTTATCATACAAAGTCATAGATATACGCAAGCCTCGTTGATAACCAAAGAAGTGTTAAATGCAGCGGGTAGTCATTCTTGCCACCCGAATTCAGCATAATTTCGATGGTTTTTTGATCGGCGAGAGCCGCCAAAATTTCCGGGCCGAGATCACGCTTCAGTTTGATATTTACACATGCTTTTACAGAGCCCTTTGATTTGTCTTGATGATGTAGATTTGGCATAGATTTATTGCTCCGATAAAATAATTCGACGAGATATTATACTATATATCGATATATAAAAAATATAAATTATTGATATAATGAGTTTAAAATTGACACAATAAATGATTTTCATCATTTGTCGTTGTGTGGTTTTCGTGGGTTATTTT
>NQJG01000170.1 GCA_002256465.1 Methylococcaceae bacterium NSP1-1
GGTTTGGCGTATTCATAAACCAGTTCCTATCTTAATCAGAAACGTTATTTTAGCCACACTTGTTACTATGCTATTTTTTAATCAGATACCCAATCAGTCCACCCGCGGCAGCGGAAAGCACTGACTGCGCCCAACGCTTTGCATCTGGCGACGAATCGGCCGAATCCAGTGTATGGAAACATAGCCTTACGATCAGCGATACAAAAACCAGTGCCATGACAAATTGCACGACATCCTTAAACAAGCGAACGTAGCGTTCACCATCGGTTTCTACGCGCTCAACCGAGACGTTGAATTCGTGGCCCGGCGGTGGTGAATTGAGGTCAATAGAACTCACAATCCGATGATCGCGGTGGTGAATTGAGGTCGATGGAACTCATAGCCCAATGATTTCAGTTTCCAGCTTTTGCGTTTCCGGATCAACAAGACCGACCTTACGGCCTTTTTTGCGTCCTTCATACATAGCAAGATAAAGCGTTAAGGCTTTACGAAAAATTTCGCTTTTATTCGTTTCAGATTCCGCAGCCGCTTTGTCAATCTCGTTATTCAAATCGTCAGAAATGGTTATATTCAGGCGTGTGCTCATAAATTACTCCATAATAATGTTAATTATATGTATATGATACACCAAATTAGAGCAAAAAGTAGGCAAGTAATCACCTATCGGAAAGCGTATGGCCATAAATTTGCGTTCCTCAATCATCATCTTCGCTGGGAATCTGCCCTCGCAGCTCTTCTGAAAGCAACATTTGCGCCCCTTTGGTAACGATTTGTTCTCCGGGTTTGATGCCGTCAGGAATAAAATAACCGTCAGCCGATGCTGAATAATGCTCTAGTGTGCGACGACTGAAAGTGTCTTCCGCAGTTTTAAGATACACAAATGCTTGATCCATATACCAGATTAAAGCAGATTTTGGAATAATAACGCCAGTCATTTGTTCGTTTTGTTCAGGAATCCACGCGGTTACGTTCATGCCGGTTATGATGTCTTTGTCGCCGGTTCGAAAGTAATAACTTTCACCTTGTGCCGCTGACTCTATGCGCGTGGCCATTGAAATCAGCTCGGCTTTATGGGCTTTGCTGCGGTTACCTGATGCCTCGATATAAATAGTCTGAATAGTGTCAGGCAAGTGCTTGTTGGCCGGTAAAGTAATTTGCAGCAGTGTTTGGCGACCTGATAAAAAAGCGTCAAATTTCTTTGAATCATTAGAAATAGCCCAATTGGTGAGTTCTTTGCCCCAAGAAATCAAAGCTTCATCAATAATGGCTTTGCTTTGAAAATCAGTCGCATCGACTTGAGCTTTATAGGATTGCCACTGTGCTTGCTGTTCTTGCAAGTTGCGTTTTGAGCTTACACCATGACGATATAAATCTTGCTGGCGGTTGATGTTCTGCTCTGCCTGCCTAAATTTTGCCTTGGCGCTGCTACGTTCAGTTAATGCAAGCAAATAGCGGTTACGCAAAGCCAGTAACGGGTGTATGTTGATAGCTTTACCGTAAGCGGTAAATTCAGCAAAGCGGCTTGCGGGTCTGAGTATTAATGTTTCAATGCCTGATAATTTCCGGGCTTCAGTGTCAAGCCTGATGACCGATTGCCCGATGTCGTTTTGTACTTTGGATGAGGAATTTTCATCATCAGCAACAGACCAGGGCATCAAAAAAAGATTGAGCGCAAAAAAGCAGGCGATTAACAGCGTATTCATTACGAGTGAATTAATATCAAAAAAAAGCCCCGGTTGAAAATCAACCAGGGCTTTCAACAATCTATCTAAAAAATCTGATGGATTAGTTGTTAGGTAATGCGAATACAGTAAATGCACCACCTTGTTTGGTGAAAGAACCCAAGCTTGCGTAAGCGCCGGTAGCACCTAAACCTTCTTGTGATATTTTCACGGCTATTTTTTCCAATTCAGCTTTTTTCACTGGATCGGTTTCTGCCGCGGCCTTAGCTTCTGCCTCTTCTAGCTGTTTATTGAAGTCAGTAGCGATACCAATACCTGCCCAGCCGCCGATACCGGAAAGAACGCCAACATATTGTTTGCCGTTATAGCTCCAGGTATTAACGTTGCCGATGATGCCGGAAGGAGTTTTGAATTTGTACAATTCTTTACCTGTTTTAGCATCAACTGCTTTCAGATAGCCTTCCAGTGTCCCGTAGAATACGACACCGCCGGCAGTAGCCAATGAGCCGGACCAAACTGAGAAAGAACAAGCCGGTTTGTGGTGAGTAAGAAACCGGTTGTTGGTTTTTGCTTCCTAACGCAGCCGGGCAAACGCCGTCTGTTCTGACGTCTTCGCCGTTGTGTTCGGTACTGTACTGAGGCACAACTTGCGGACGGCCTGTGTTCATGTCAACGTGAGTTGCCCAGTTAACTGATTTGTCGAATTTCTCGGCAACTAACAGCTCGCCTGTTTCACGATCCAATGTATAGCCAAAACCGTTACGGTCGAAATGCACGATAGTTTTATGCATTTTGCCCTTAACTTCCTGGTCAACCAGAACAGTTTCATTAATACCGTCATAATCCCACTCATCGTGTGGAGTCATTTGGTATACCCATTTAACTGCACCAGTGTCAGCATCACGTGCCCACAAAGACATAGACCATTTGTTGTCACCTGGACGTTGTACAGGGTTCCATGTTGATGGGTTGCCTGATCCATAATAGATCAAGTTCAATTTAGGGTCGTAGCTGGTCCAGCCCCAAGTTGTACCACCACCAATTTTCCATTGGTCGCCTTCCCATGTTTTTAAACTGGAATTAGCGCCCACTGGAGCAACTTTACCGTTTTCCCATGTGGTTGTTTTGCTTGGGTCAATCAGCGTGTCCTTATCCGGGCCCATGCTGTAGCCTTTCCATCTTAATTTGCCAGTATTAATGTCATAAGCAGCCAGGAAGCCACGAACACCAAATTCACCACCGGAAATACCGGTTAGAACGGTATCTTTAACAACTAAGGGGGCGGCAGTGTTGGTCATGCCCAGTTTGGGATCACCGTTTTGTACGCTCCAAACGCGCTTGCCGGTTTTAGCGTCTAACGCGGTTAAAACAGTATTGGATTGTTGTAAGAAAATTTTGCCATCGCCGTAAGCTAAACCACGATTGACGGTATCGCAACACATAACTGGAATAGTTACGTCAGCATCTTGTGTTGGTGTGAATTCCCAAATAACAGATTGAGTTTTTTGGTTGATTGCGTAAACAGTGTTAGGAAAAGGTGTGTGGATGTAAATAACATCATCAACAACCAATGGACCGCCTTCATGACCACGTAATACACCTGTAGAAAAAGACCATGCAGGTTGCAGATTTTTTACGTTGTTAACGTTAATTTCATCCAGCTTGCTGTAGCGAGTGCCAGCGTAGTCTCCACCCCAAGTTGCCCAGTTAGCTGGATCTTTGGTTAGGGTTTCAACACCACTGTTAGCAGTTGAAATTGCTGGAGCAGCTAATATTGCCGCTACACTTGAAGCAATTAGCCAACTTTTTATAGGCTTCTTCATATATATTTCTCCTGGTACCTTGTTAATTTGACAAAATACTGATTATGATTTTTTTTAGACTAATATTAGTTTTTTGGGTGATTTTCTCGATCCCATAAAGGCAGGAATTTTTCACTCCAAGTTACTAGATTTAATGATTTTGCCTAAAAAGTCAACATTTAATGGACTCAAAGCTAAATACGCAAGGCAAAATCCACTGGCAATGGGCTCGTTCATCTTTTAATAGTGCGTTTGATTTGCTGTTTTCTAAATGACATCTCTCTGATACCCATTGCTGTTCCAGCATAAAATTTCCCCCGCATCCTTGCTCCAAGCGGCCAGTACAAAACGTTGTGCGGGTTGACCGTTTATTTCAAAGTTATGAACGTTAGGTCGGTGAGTATGTCCATGAATCAACCGCAAACAATTGTGCTCAAGCATCACTTTACTTACAGTGTGTTGATTTACGTCCATAATATCGTGCGTTTTTTTACGTTTATGAAAGTAACTGCGAATGCGGTACCAGCGAGCCGCTAATAGCCGCAGCAGCAGCGGCTTGGATAGAACAGATTGTTGCCATTCCGGAGAATGTGATTTAACGCGAAATGCCTGATATGGAAGGTCGTCAGTACACAATAAGTCACCGTGTGTAAGCAATGTTGGTGTGCCCAGCAAATCAATGACTTGATAATCATCAAGAAGGGTAACACCGGTGTCCTGGCAGAATTTATTACCCAATAGAAAGTCCCGGTTACCTTGCTGCAAATAAACCTGCGTACCCGAATCAGTCAGTTGTTTAATTTGTCTACGAATTTTATTGCTGGGTGGTGTAGGGTCATCATCGCCTACCCAGGCATCGAAAAGATCCCCCAAGATATAAACAGCTGCCGCTTTGGGCGCTCTATCTTGGAGGAAAGCAAGAAATCGACGAGTGATTTCAGGTTTTTCCAAGGAGATATGTAAATCTGAAATAAACAGGATTTCCTGGTTCAATGGACTGCTCTGTTATTTTACAACTTCTGCTTTTTCAATAACGATGTCTGTTTTGGGTACATCCTGATGCCCACCACGATTACCAGTCGCTTGTTTAGCCATTGCATCGACAACATCCATGCCTTCAATCACTTCGCCAAATACAGCATAGCCCCAACCGCTCGCTGTCGGGCTGGTATGATTTAAAAATGAATTATCTTTGTAATTAATAAAAAATTGAGCGGTGGCAGAATTTGGATCGTTTGTGCGAGCCATCGCTATAGTGCCGCGACTGTTGGCCAGGCCATTGTTAGCTTCGTTTTTGATAGGGGCATGAACCGCTTTTTGATTGAAGCTGGTATCAAAACCACCACCTTGAGCCATAAAACCCGGGATGATCCTGTGAAAAATAGTGCCGTTATAGAAACCTTCGTTAACATAAGTTAAAAAATTTGCCGATGAAACAGGTGCTTTTTCAGTATTTAGCTGAATAATAATTTCACCGAGGGTAGTTGTTAATTTAACTTTTGTTTGTGTGTCTGACATGTTGTTTTCCGTTGCAAAAGAAAGTGTTGAGGTTAAAAACAGCACCATAGAAAGTATGAGTGTGCGCATTAATTTTTCCTTACGGGTGATGCAAATAGTAGATTTTATGTGTTTTTATCTTGAAAGAGAAGTATGTGCTTGGTAAATTGTACAGTTTTGTTGCCAGACTGCACTATTATCGGTAATTCGTTTGTTAGAGGCCGCGCTGTGTGCAGATATTGCCTAACGGTATAATTTATAAATGTATGTTGAAAATATATAACACCCTGACCCGAAAAAAAGAATTGTTCAAACCGCGAGTAGAGGGCAAAGTCGGCATGTATGTTTGTGGTATGACTGTTTATGATTATTGTCATATCGGCCATGCTCGCGTGATGGTGGTGTTCAGTATTGCCGCCCGATATTGAACCCAGAGCTACGCAATCTATTTCCGGCATTATTGCCATGATTCAGGCATTAATTGCCAACGGCCTGGCCTATATCGGCAGCAATGGCGATGTGTTTTATGCAGTAACAAAGTTTAAAAATTACGGGCAATTATCCGGCAAGAATCTGGACGATTTACAGGCGGGTGAGCGCGTTGATGTTGATCTGGCAAAGCACAATCCACTGGATTTTGTATTATGGAAAATGGCAAAAGCGGGCGAACCCGCGTGGCAATCTCCCTGGGGCTTGGGCCGTCCTGGCTGGCATATCGAATGCTCCGCCATGTCTACCTGTTGCCTGGGTAATCATTTCGATATTCATGGCGGTGGCATGGATTTGCAGTTTCCGCATCATGAAAATGAAATCGCACAGTCAGAAGGTGCCACCGGTGAGAAATTTGTCAATCTGTGGATGCACAATGGTTTTGTGCGGATTAATGAAGAAAAAATGTCCAAATCGCTGGGTAATTTCTTTACTGTGCGTGAAGTGCTGAAACAATACAAGCCCGAAATAATACGTTTTTTTATTCTTTCCAGTCATTACCGCAGTCCCTTGAATTATTCAGATGAACAGTTGAATGATGCCGGCACTGCATTGAAAAGGCTTTATACTGCTTTGCGTGGTTGTGACGGCTTGGATGCCGCTATAGATGCGGATTATAAAGCCCGTTTTGAGCAGGCGATGGGTGATGATTTTAATACACCGGTCGCTGTTGCTGTTCTATTCGACTTGGCGAGAGAGCTGAATAAAGTTAAGGATAATAATCCAGAAAGAGCAGTGGTACTGGCGTCCAGCCTTAAATCTTTAGGGGGCTTACTGGGAATATTGCAACAGGACCCTGAAGAATATTTAAAAGGGCACATCCATGAGACTAAAGGCGCGCTTGTAGGAAGTGTTGCATTAGTCTCGGCTTCAGTTGAAGTAACTAGAGGTGACGCGCTGGCGGCGCGAATAATTTCTTTCAAGCACGCTATTAAGCATGGGGTATTATCTACACGGTCCTATTGCTCCTTCTCCAAAGAAAGAAGGTTGGCATGATGCGGCATAAATTCTTGATTTTACTATCTTTAAGACAGCCAGACCTACGATCAACAACAAAGCACTAACAAAGAAATTACCTGATGAGCGAAATTAAAGATAAATCAATCCAAATCTTTCTTGACGAATTAGCCAGTAAATCAGCTACACCGGGCGGCGGTAGTGTATCGGCACTGATGGGTGCACAGTCCGCCGCCTTAACCAGCATGGTTTGCAACCTGACTATCGGCAAACCTAAATACGCTGAAGTCGAAACCGAAATGCAAGCCTTACTGCAAAAGTCAGAAGCGTTACGTGCAAAACTGACAGGCTTGATTAAAGCCGATGTTGATGTATTTAATCGCTTAATGGCGGCTTACGGTTTACCTAAAGAAACAGACGAAGAAAAAATGGCACGTACCGAGGCAATACAAACCGTTTTAAAAGCCGCCACTGAAGTGCCTTTAGATTGCGCGCGTGCCTGTGCAGAAGCCATTGAATTAAGTCGTTGTGCTGCAAATAAAGGCAATCTCGGCGTTATCAGTGATGCTGGCGCTGCGGTATTAGCGGGCTACAGTGGACTAAAAAGTGCCGCACTCAATGTTTACATTAATACAGGCAGTCTTAAAGATAGACAATTCGCGGAGACCAAATTAGCTGAGCTGGAAACGATTTTGAAGGATGTTGATACTGTTGTAGAAGATGTCTATCAATCAGTTAAAACCAAATTATAGATTGTTTTGCAAACTTCAAACCTGAACTTCCTATAGATAGGCCGTATGTATAATTTATGGGCGGTTGCATCTTTTGTAATATTTATGGAGCGATAAAATGGATGGGAAATTAGATCAGTGGAAAAAATTAGCTAACTCTGAAGTAAAAAGAATGGGCAAGACTGTAGATGATTTGGTTTCCAAGACCCTAGAAGGTATTGATATCAAGTCGCTTTATACCGCTGAAGATACTAAAAATTTAGAAACAATCGACTCACTGCCTGGTATTTCTCCATTTGTCCGTGGCCCGAAAGCCACTATGTATACCGCCAGACCTTGGACAATTAGACAGTACGCAGGTTTTTCTACAGCAAAAGAATCCAATGCGTTTTATCGTAAGAATCTGGCAGCTGGACAAAAAGGCCTTTCTGTAGCGTTCGACTTGGCAACCCATCGCGGCTACGATTCCGACAATCCACGTGTAGAAGGCGACGTTGGTAAGGCTGGAGTGGCAGTTGATAGCGTTGAAGATATGAAAGTGTTGTTTGATCAGATTCCTCTTGATCAAATGTCTGTTTCCATGACGATGAACGGTGCTGTTATCCCGGTTTTGGCCTTCTATATCGTTGCCGCAGAAGAGCAAGGCGTAGCACAACAGCTACTGACCGGCACGATTCAGAACGATATTTTGAAGGAATATCTGTGCCGTAATACCTATATTTACCCGCCGAAGCCTTCGATGCGAATCATTTCTGACATCATCGAATACTGTTCAAATAATATGCCACGCTACAATACCATCAGCATCAGTGGCTACCATATGGGTGAAGCGGGTGCTAACTGCGTTCAGCAAGTAGCATTTACTATTGCAGACGGTATTGAATATATTAAGGCTGCTATCAATGCTGGCCTGAATATTGATGATTTTGCTCCGCGTCTCTCGTTCTTCTTCGGCATTGGCATGAATTTGTTTATGAACGTGGCCATGCTGCGAGCCGCTCGTTACCTGTGGAGCGATGCGGTTGAACAGCTTGGTGGTAATGAGCAATCCAAGGCCCTGCGTACCCACTGTCAAACCTCTGGCTGGAGCTTAACCGAACAAGATCCTTACAACAACATTATTAGAACAACCATTGAAGCATTGTCTGCAACGCTGGGTGGAACTCAATCTTTGCACACTAATGCGTTTGATGAAGCACTTGGCTTGCCAACGGAGTTCTCTGCCCGCATTGCCCGTAATACACAGATTATTCTGCAAGAAGAGTCTGAAATCTGTAACACTGTTGATCCATTGGCCGGCTCTTATTATGTTGAAGCACTGACCGATACTATCGTCAAAGAAGCCCGTAAAATTATTGAACAAATCGATAAAGCGGGCGGTATGGCCAAGGCCATTGAACTTGGTATCCCTAAGCGCATGATTGAAGAAGCCGCTGCAGAAACTCAATCACTGATAGACCAAGGCAAACGCGTCATTGTTGGGGTTAATAAGTACACACTGCAAAAAGAAGAAGCTGTTAATGTATTGGAAATCGACAATCAAGCGGTTCTCGAAGAGCAAATTGCCAGCTTGCATAAGCTTAAGCTAACCCGTAACAGTGTTAAGGTTGAAGAGACTTTGGCAAAAATTCGTGTTGTTGCCAAAGAGGGTGGAAATTTGCTGGCCGCAGCTATCGATGCTGCACGTGTTCGCGCCACTCTGGGTGAAATTTCTGAAGCTATGGAAGATGTTTTTGGGCGTTACTTGGTACCTGGCCACTGTGTAACAGGTGTTATTTCCAGAGAGTACCATAACAGTGAAAAAGGGGCTTCCGAGTTCGATGAAGTTAAGCAGTTAGTAGATGATTATGCTAACAACGAAGGCACCAGAAGAAATTGCCAAGCTGGCCGTAGAAAATGACGTGCATTTTGTTGGCGCTTCTTCTCTGGCTGCCGGCCACAAGACTCTGGTGCCAGAGTTAATTAAAAAATTGCAGGCGTTTGGCCGTGGTGACATTAAAGTCATTGTTGGCGGTGTAATTCCGCCACAGGATTACGATTACTTGCTGGAACGTGGTGTTGCCAAGATCTATGGCCCAGGAACGCAGATGATCAAGTGTGTACGTGAAGCTATGGAGATGTTAAACCACGAATGATTAACTCTATGAGCGCCGATAAAATCGTCGCAGAGATTTTAAATGGCAATCGTGCCATTCTTGCCAGAGCAATGACCATAATTGAGAGTACGCATCCTAAACACCATAAACTGGCTGGTGAAATTTTGGATAAGGTTATGCCGCTAGTTGGTAAAGCCAAGCGGATTGGTATTACCGGTGTTCCGGGTGCTGGCAAAAGTACCCTGTTAGAAGCATTGGGTATGTATTTGATAAACAGCGGCTTAAAAGTAGCCATTATTGCTATTGATCCAAGTAGCAGTATTAGTGGGGGAAGCATTCTTGCTGATAAAACAAGAATGACTACTTTACTTCGAGAGTATAACGCCTTTATCCGTCCTGTCCCATCTGCGGGACATTTGGGCGGAACAAGCCGAAGAACCAGAGAGCTTACCTTTCTTTTAGATGCGGCTGGTTTTGATGTCGTATTTATTGAGACTGTGGGGGTTGGCCAGTCTGAAGTAGAAGTTGCTGATTTGGTGGACTTTTTCTGCCTGGTACAAATTGCTGGCGCAGGGGATGAACTCCAAGGCATTAAAAAGGGGATCATGGAAGTTGCCGATGTAATTATCATCAATAAGTGTGATGACGATAACAAAATGATGACTGAAATTGCAAAGAATGTGCTTAAAAATGCTTTGCATATATTAAAGCCTAAATATAAAGAGTGGCAGACACAGGCGTTAACTTGTAGTGCAAGAGATAATACTGGTATAGAAAATATTTGGGATGTTGTCGAAATGTTTTATGCCACTATGGAGCCTAATGGAAAAGTAGCATCGATACGGAAAGGGCAAAATATACGATGGATGAAGCAGCAAATTGAGGAGAATGTTATCAATATGATTTATAACACTCAAGATATTAAAGAACTATATAGTAAAGCCAAAGCAAGTGTTGAGAGCAATAAACTTTCTCCACGAAACGCCGTAGAGACTGTTAGTCAATACATTGCAGAAAAATTAACATATGACGTTTTGAAATGAATAACTATGAATTTATAAATGTAGAAATCAAGGATAGAGTAGGTATTATTGAGTTTAATTATGTGAAGAAATTGAATGCATTGAGCGAATGCTTTATTCAAGATATTTTGCATGCATTGATAGTCTTAAATGTTCCAGAGATTCGCTGTGTTATTCTGCGAGCGCCTAAGGGGAGCAAAGTATTCTCATCCGGCCATGACATCAATGAGCTGCCTAAGACCAAGCGTGATCCGCTGAGCTATCAAGATCCCTTGCGTATTCTCACTCGTACTATCCAGCGTTATCCGAAACCCGTTATTGCCATGGTGCAAGGTAGTGTATGGGGTGGGGGTTTTGAATTGATCATGAGTACTGATATTGTTATTGCTAGTGACAAATCCACCTTTGCCATGACTCCCGTAAACCTGGGTGTTCCCTATAATGTTGTTGGTATTCATAACTTGATTCGCGATGCGGGTTTGCATGTGATGAAAGAAGTTATTTTTACCGCTAACCCGATTACTGCTGAAAAAGCTTTAAAAATTGGCATATTGAACCATATTGTTCCGGATGATGAGTTGGAAAGTAAAACCCTTGAAATTGCCAACCTAATCTGTGAAAAAGCACCGCTTGCAATAGAGGTAATCAAAGAGGAGATGCGCGTTTTGTGTGAGGCAAATGCCATTAATCCAGATGAGTTCGAGCGTATTCAAGGACTTAGACGATACGTCTATGATAGTCTTGATTATCAAGAAGGTCTTACTGCATTTTTTGAGAAGAGAAAGCCTAATTTCATCGGAAAATAAGGTCTTACCTGCTAATAGGATTGTAAAAATGACGCGATATCCAATATTAACCCCGGAAGAAGCTGCCAGCATTATTAATAATAATGACATGGTCGCGTTCAGTGGGTTCACGGCCGCTGGATCTCCAAAAGCTGTGCCGGCTGCCCTTGCTCAGCGAGCTACGTCGCTTCATGCAAAAGGTGAAGACTTCGCTATAAGATTAATTACCGGCGCTTCTGTGAGTGCACAAGCTGATGACGAACTAGCTGCTGCAAAATGCATTAAATGGCGTGCGCCTTATCAGTCGGCATCAGGTATGCGCAAGGCAATCAACAATAATGAAGTTGAATTTGTTGATATGCATCTTAGTGATGTTGCGCAAATGCTAAGCGCTGGATTCTTTGGGGAGATAGACGTGGCGGTGATCGAGGCCGTTGATGTCACCAGCGATGGCCGTGTCTTTTTGACTTCTGGCATTGGCAATTCGCCGACTTTTTTGGGTAGTGCCAAAAAAATAATTATTGAAAGAAATAGTTATTTTTCCTCTCGAATCACAGAGTTCGCCGATAATGTGACTTTGCCAAGCCCTCCCAAGCGTCCTGTTATTCCAATTTATGGAACGATGGATAAAATAGGCTTACCTTATGTGCAGATTGATGCTTCTAAAATAGTGGGTATTGTCGAAACCAATCAAGCCGATCAAATTGATGCTTTCACAAAAAATAATGAGATAAGTGTACAGATTGCCCACAATGTCGAAAAATTTTTACTGAATGAACTTAATTTTGGGCGTATCCCTAAAGAGTTTTTACCTATTCAAAGTGGCGTTGGTAATATCAATAACGCGGTGATGTATACCTTGGGTAAAAATCCGGATATTCCAAAATTCACAATGTTTTCAGAGGTTCTGCAAGAATCTGTTGTTGATTTGATTTTGAGTGGCAAGGTTACTGGAATTAGTGCGTCCAGTTTAACAATCACTCCAGGTAAATTGCAGACTATTTTTGATAATATGGACTTTTTTAGCGATAAAATCGTCCTTAG
>NQJG01000171.1 GCA_002256465.1 Methylococcaceae bacterium NSP1-1
TATCCTGTTTTTCACCCTGACCCTTTCCGCCATGACAAACAAAACAGGGCGGCAGGATACGTTTGCCATCGCCTTGTTCAACCATTTTTTCCGCTCTGGAGAGATTCTGGCTGCTCGATTTATTTCCTTGCGCCGGTAAGGAACTGAACCAGACGGCCAGATCAGCGGCATCCTGTTCAGTCAGTCCTTTGGCGACTCCGGTCATCTGATCATGGCTACGGCTGCCATTGAAATAATCACGCAACTGTTTGTAAGTATAAGTGGCAAGCTGACCCGCAATTGCCGGAATCGCTGGAAGTATTTCATCATCCCTCGTTTCTTCCTTCATGCCCTGGCCTTTATCGCCATGGCAGCTCTTGCAGGATTCCGCCAGTTCCTTACCCTTGTTTAGGTTGCCGTTTTTAACCCGGTTCAGGACGTCAGGTGTCCAGGCGATTTGCGAGGCAGGCTCGGCATTAACCACAACCGGTGCCAAAAACGCCAGTAATATCAGCATTCGTTTCATGTTTAATATCCCCATGGCGATGAACCCGAAGTGTCCATAAAAAAGAACTGTAAGATTGGATAGCCAAAGCTGATGGCCATTAATACGGCAATTACCTTGTTCCAGAGTTTAATGTCATTCAACCATTCAGGGAGCGACTTTACCGCATGGATCGGCTCGGCAAATTCAATTTGTTCATCAAATACTTCTGTAGCCGGATTCAACTGCGTCTTTGCCAAATTGTAGATAAATAAACACGCCGAACCCAGCAATACCAAACCGCCTAATATCATCATCAATTCATAAGGTTTCCAGGACAGTGTCAGCAAATTATTGTAAACCACAGTGGAAATACGGCGGGGCTGGCCTAACAAACCCAGCACATGCCAGGGAGTCGTCAAGATACTCATGCCGATAAACCATGTCCATAACTGTACCAGAGCCATGGAACTGGAAAATAACGGTTTTTTAACCAGCATCGGCCACAGATAATAGGCAATGGCAAAATACATGATGACGGTGGTGCCGGCAAAAATCAGATGGAAATGACCGGGCACCCAGGCGGTGTTGTGGATCATGGCATTCATGGCATAACTGGCATTGACGATGCCGCCAAAGCCGCCAAAGATCAACATCAGTAACGACAAAATAACCGACAACACCATCGTATTGGTCCAGGGCAAACTGCCTATCCAGCCAAACAATCCTTTACCGCCACGCAAACGGCCGGCGATTTCCAGTGAAGCAATAACGGTAAAACCGGTCACCAAAGTAGGTAACGCGACCACAAAAGTACCGATGCCGTGTAACAACTTCCAACCCTTGGCCTGTTCTGGATCCATATACAGATGATGAAAGCCTATCGGCAAGGCAAACACCGCCAATACGATAAAGGCAAGTCTGGCCATTTCATCACTGAACAAAAAGCCGCCCGCCTGTTTAGGTACAAACACATAAAAAGCGGTATAGGCAGGAATCAGCCAGAAATAAACGATGGGATGTAACGTCCAGGCGAATAAGGTTCTGGACAGACCCGGATCAATCGTATCGATCCAGCCCAGGGAGAACGGAATCAATTGAAAGAGTACCTCTAAGGCAACACCGGCACTGGTCCAGAGCCATAACAACGCATTCATGGCGGTTGCAAACATCGCTAAAGGCACTGGTTGCCCTGTGTTGGCTTTTTTCCATTGAACAAACATCACCAGCATGATTGCGCACCAAACCCAGGAACCGACAACCAGTAAGGTAGCACCGATATAAAATGCGGCATGCGCAACTATGGGCGGGTAAAACGTATAAAGCACGGATGCCTTGCCAGTCAGCAAAGGGATGGCAGCCAATACGACGCCGGTTAAAGCAAGCCAGAATGCACCCCATGCCAGCGGCTTATTCCATACCGGTTGCTTTAAGCTGGTCGTGGCGATGTAGTAACCAAAGCCCATAATAAAAAAGGTCGTTAGAACAAACGCCATCAGTACCCCATGAGTACTGACCGAGGCAAAATAAACACTGGGTGAGTCCAGAGCCGGGATAAAGCCGCTACGTTCGAGTACTTGATATTCACCCATGAAACAAGCCACGACGAAGGCAATAAATGCCACCCATAGATGGCTTAACGCCAATTTTCGTTCTGCTGCATCATTCATTGTTTGATCCTCCTTTAGCGGCTGACTTTACCGGAGCAGTCCAGTCTTCTTTGGCGATGACAGAAATATTGCTCCACATGTGGTTATGACCCAAGCCGCAATATTCATTACATAGCACAGGATATTCGCCCGGTTTTGGAAAGGTCGTGGTGATTTCCGCCACATAGCCCGGCACAATCATCGTGCTCATGTTCGTCATGGGGATATGAACGCCGTGTAAAACATCCATACTGACCCAGCGTAAAGTTATTGCCGTTTCGGCAGGAACACTGATATGTTTTGGAAAAAAGGCATAACGCCCGGCGACCATTCTGACAATGATAGCGCCCTTTTCATCCACTTGTACGCCTAGATTGTCTTCAGCAAATTCTTTATTTAAATGCAGACTGGCGGAATCGACTGTTTCAACTTTACTGGGCGGATTAACGCCGTGGAAAAACGCATCAATAGTGATGATGCCGACAAAAAGACCGATCACAACCAGCGAGATGGTGATCCATTTTCGTTCTAATTGATCGATATGAATAGCACGAAGTTGTGTGTAAAAATCTCGCAAGAGCTGCTCATATTTTGGTTTTATTGGTTCTGTTTGCATAATGACACCCTAGCCTCGCGGCAAAAATACGCCGTAATATAGAAATAGCCACGCGACTACCATACCGCCGATCACTACTGACATCAGCGCAAAGGTACCAACAGGAGGGCTTTCGAGAATGCGCTTACGATCTTCTTTAGTCATTTTATCCATCTCAGTCTCTCTTATTATAATTTTAACGAAATCGATTTCATTATAACTTGCATGGCAATTTAGATAAAAAGTAATCCATATTCTCATAGACTTTTTCAGTAAAACACGGGGTATAGATGGCTAAAAAAACCAAGTCTTCCGTTCCAATATTGGTAATTCTCTGTGGACATAAGGATGGAATAATAACGACATCCCCTGCTGATACCTGTTGCGGCTCACATTCGGCGACTTCAACTTTCCCTATCCCTGAAAGAATGACGTATCTCTCGACAACACCTTTTAAACGGTGCAGTTTAGTGGTCACCCCAGTCTTAACCCGGGCCCTGGCAATGGACACGTCGGGATCTGCCGGTGAGTTTGACAATTCTAAAATAAAACAGCCTTCTTCAAAGTAGTATTCATCGGCTTCATTGGCTTTTAA
>NQJG01000172.1 GCA_002256465.1 Methylococcaceae bacterium NSP1-1
CTGCGCGAGATCAATGATGTTGCCACGACCCATGCCCAACGTTATGCCGTTGTACCGCTGCTTAGAGAAGAGCCGGTTGGTGTAGAGCGGTTGCTGGAAATGGCTGCAGGCAATTATTAACAGGAGAAAGTGATGAACCAGCAAACCTGCTCAACACCACGGCTGTCCTTTCTCGATCGCTACCTGACGTTGTGGATTTTTACGGCGATGGCGGTGGGCGTCGGCATCGGTTTTGTCTTCCCTGCCCAAGTCACTGCCTTTAACGACGGGGTTTCGGTAGGCACCACCAATATCCCGATTGCGATCGGTTTGATACTGATGATGTACCCGCCGCTGGCCAAAGTGCATTACGAAGAGCTCGGCGATGTGTTTCGCAACTGGCGGATCTTGGGGATTTCGCTGCTGCAGAACTGGATCATCGGCCCGCTGTTGATGTTTGCATTGGCAATCCTGTTTTTGCGTGACTATCCCGAATACATGACCGGGCTAATCTTGATCGGCCTGGCCCGTTGCATCGCGATGGTGATCGTCTGGAACGAGTTGGCGCGCGGCGATAATGAATATGCTGCCGGTCTGGTGGCCTTCAACAGCGTCTTTCAGGTGCTATTTTACAGCGTTTATGCCTGGTTGTTCATTACGATATTGCCGCCGCTGTTCGGCATGCAGGGTAGTCTGGTGGACATCACCATCGGCGAGATTGCCAAGAGCGTGTTTATTTATCTGGGCATTCCGTTCATCGCCGGCTTCACAACGCGTTTTGTATTGGTGCGCGCCAAAGGCAAGGACTGGTATCACCACAGCTTCGTGCCGAAAATCAGCCCGCTGACGCTGATTGCACTGTTGTTCACCATCGTCGTGATGTTCTCGCTGAAAGGCGACTTAATCGTGCAACTGCCTCTGGACGTAGTACGGATTGCCGTCCCGCTGTTGATTTACTTTGTGGTTATGTTTTTAGTGAGTTTTCTGATGGGCAAAGTCATCGGAGCGGGCTATGAAAAAAGCACCACGCTGGCCTTTACTGCCGCCAGCAACAACTTCGAGCTGGCGATTGCCGTTGCAGTCGCAGTGTTCGGTATTAACAGTGGTGCGGCTTTCGCTGCGGTCATCGGGCCGTTGATCGAAGTGCCGGTAATGATCGCATTGGTGAATGTGGCATTTTTCTTTCGTAAGCATGGATTTGCTGCCGGAGAATGAGCAACGAATTTGTGTAAATATCCATGCAATAGTAATTTGAATTATCAATTCAGCCATTCAATAATATGATCTTCCAGATTCCTCGCATCAGATTCTTTTATGGCATAGCTATTGATTGAAACACCCGCTTTTTTGACGCTTGAGGTACTTCCCGAGACCAAAGGATGCCATGCGGGAAGTTCTTTACCTTCGCTCAACAATCGATAGGCACAGGTTGAAGGCAACCAGTTGTATTGTTCAAAGTTGTATTGTTTTAAATCCAAACATTCCGCCACTAAGCGGGTACGCTCATTATAGCGCGTACATCGACAAGTATTTAAATTGATGAGCTTACAGGCGACGTTGGTGAAGACTATTTTCCCTGTCTCTTCATCCTCCAACTTGTGCAGACAACATTTGCCACAGTTATCACATAATGACTCCCATTCTTCGGCTGTCATTTCGGTCAGTTTCTTGGTTTTCCAAAAGCTCATATCAGACATTATCAGCTTTTTGCTCTATGCCATTGGCAGCCAATTGATCCAAAACTTCTCTAAAATGCAAGCCGCTCTTCCTCCGACAATAAGTGCAACATTATTACCGATCAGTTTTTTCAATCGTCTTAGTTCTTTCGGAACGACATGATCATCGGTGGCGAAACTGAGGCTAATAGTCAACGCGCGTGCATCAGTATATTTAACCCCGGCTGCAATTTCTTCAGCAGGCAGATTCGCGCCCAGATAAGTTACCTGCCAGCCTTTGAGTTCCGCCATGATAGCCGCAAGTAAAGCGCCTAATTCATGCAATTGACCTATCGGTGTACTAACAATCATCCTGGGTGCATCGGCAGAGCACGGGTTATTGTTTCGTAAGATATAGGTCAAGGAACGAATAACCGATGAAGTCATGTGTTCATGAACCGGCCTCAGCTCTCCTGTTTTCCAACGGTCACCAATCCTCGTTAACAAGGGCGTCAACAAGTGTTCAATGAATGTTTCAGAACCCAGTTCTACAATTGCATTTTCAAAATGCGACTCAAGCGTTTTAGCATCGAAAGCTAAAACTGTAGCATAACATTTTTCAATATAATCCTCTGCAAGATGAATCCTGTCGCGGGTTAAAGGAGTAAAGCTATCCAGCGTTTGCGTTATATCGACGGGTTCGTTTTTCAACAGGTTTTTGAGGTCATCAAGCGAAAATTGGGCAATTTGACTGATACTATGGCCATTGCTGGTTGCCTGATTAAGTAATTTTAAACGCGCAATATCCTGATCGGTATAAACTCGATGTCCACCTGCCGTGCGCGTAGGTGTTACAGCCTGATAGCGACGTTCCCAAGCTCTGACAAGATCGGATTTAACTCCCGATCTTTTCGAAACTGTGCTGATTAAATATTGCGCTGAGTCATCATTAAGGCCAGTCATAGTTGCTTCTCTGCATCAAAAATAAAAACTCTATACTAACATAAAGTTTTACAAAACATTGACAAGAATTGTACTTGATAGAGTCAACATGATAATTGCGTTGTATGTTGATTTATCAAAACGCGCTTTATATGAACAGGTAAGCTGTCAATATTTGCTGAATTTCAACTTACCATGATCAACTGACGCTTGCAAAATACGTATAATGTTCGACAGACAGCTTCCAAGCATATTTTCGCCTGCAACTTGAGCCTTTTCCTTATGTCATTAAAAATCGCACTCGCACAAATCAATTTTATGGTCGGTAATATAACCGCTAACGTTAATAACATCATCGAAGCGGCTGTTTATGCGCGTGATCAGTTAAACGCGGATATTATCGTCTTTCCTGAACTGACCATTACCGGCTATCCGGCAGAAGACCTGTTATTACGCGCTGATTTCATTACCGAAGCCAATAACGCCGTTTATCAGCTTATCGACCGCGTTGCCGGCATTGCACTGGTGGTGGGTTATCCTGAACGTGACGGCAATAAGCTTTACAACAGCGTTGCTGTATTACATCAAGGCGTTATGTTGGCATCTTATCGCAAACAGGCTTTACCTAATTATGGGGTGTTTGATGAACAACGTTATTTTACGGCGGGTAATCAACCGTGCGTGTTTGAGTTTAACGGTATATTCATAGGACTAACGATTTGCGAAGATGTTTGGAAGAGCGGCATTATTGACGCAACGAAACAAGCCGGAGCAGAGCTACTGCTGACTCTCAACGCTTCACCGTTTAATTCTGGAAAAATACATCAACGTGAAGCCATTATTTGCCAACAGGTTAAAGCCGCGCAGATTCCCCTGGTTTATGTAAATCAAGTGGGTGGTCAAGATGAACTAATTTTTGATGGCGCTTCCTTTGTCGCCGATGCGCAAGGCAAGATTGTATTTCGGGCAGAAGAATTTAAAGAGCAAATCAGTGTGATTGAGTTTGACGGTAACAATCCCGTAACAAGCACCTGTGCGCCGCTTTACAATGAAATTTCCAGTGAGTACCAGGCCCTGGTATTGGGCATTAAAGATTATGTGCGCAAAAACGGTTTTCAAGGCGCCATTTTAGGTTTGTCCGGCGGCATTGATTCGGCGCTGGTTTTAGCACTGGCGGTTGATGCACTGGGACCTGATAAAGTTGAAGCCGTACTCATGCCGTCACGCTACACCCAGACGATGAGTATCGAAGATGCCGTGCTGGAAGCTGATGCATTAGGTGTGAAATACCATATTATTCCCATAGAGCCCGCCGTCAAAGCGTTTACGGGCATGCTGGCCGAGGTTTTTGCAGGAACAACTAAAGATACTACTGAGGAAAATATTCAGGCGCGTTGCCGCGGAGTCATTTTGATGGCTCTGTCAAACAAACAAGGCAAATTGTTATTGACTACCGGTAATAAAAGCGAAATGAGCGTGGGCTATGCGACGCTTTATGGTGATATGGCGGGCGGTTTTGCACCCATCAAGGACGTACCTAAATTGTTGGTTTATCAATTATCTCATTATCGCAATACACTGTCAGAAGTAATCCCGGAGCGAGTTATTACCCGTCCGCCATCAGCTGAATTAGCGCCTGATCAGGTTGATGCCGACTCCTTACCGCCTTACGAAGTTTTAGACCCGATACTGGAACGTTATGTAGAGCTTGACCAATCTGCTGAAGAAATTATTGCTGCCGGCTTCCGGCGCGAGGATGTCGCCAGAGCCATTAATTTGGTAGACAGGAATGAATATAAACGCAGGCAATCGCCGCCCGGCATCAGAATTACAACTCGGGCGTTCGGACGAGATCGTCGCTATCCGATTACTTCGGGCTACAGAGGGATTTAGTGGAGCTTGGAATCCTTAGGTGAAGTTGTTTCGTACTCATTATGGTTTCCTAAATTGGATATCCTTTCGCATTCTCGGTTCATTCAACGAATTTTGCCTAAAGCTAAATCAACATCAACAGCATTTCAAGAACGCCATGAGCCGAGAATCGCAGGTAGCTAATGTTATAGACAAGTTTGCCGCCTGATCAGGCCATCGAGCGCGCGATCGTGCCGATAAATATGCCCATCGACGTGGTGGCGAACAGATGCAGCGCCATCCCAGAAAGTGTTAACACATCAAGATAACAAGGGATTCGCTTT
>NQJG01000173.1 GCA_002256465.1 Methylococcaceae bacterium NSP1-1
CGTAATCGGCATAATGCCGGGAACGACAGGAATATCTATGCCATTCTTTTCGCAACTATCACGGAAATAAAAATACGCCTCGGCATTATAAAAATACTGGGTAATCGCTGCATTCGCACCCGCCTCAACTTTACGCTTGAAGTTTTTAAAATCTTCCGTAGCGCTTGCCGATTGCGGATGCACTTCAGGATAGGCGGCAACATGAATCTGAAAGTAATCGCCGGTTTCCTGACGAATAAACTCGACCAGCTCATTGGCATAGCGGAATTCACCCGCTGACATCATGCCGGAAGGCAAATCACCTCTTAACGCGACAATTTTGGCAATGCCATTGTCCTGATAGTCTTTGAGAATCGCACGAATATTGTCTTTGGTTGAGGCAACACAGGATAAATGCGGGGCGGCGGCTATGCCTTTAGCTTGAATAGCGACAACCGTGTCAAAGGTAAGGTCGCGGGTTGAGCCACCTGCTCCAAAGGTGACAGAAAAAAAGTCGGGATTAAGTTTTGCCAGCTTGCTATGCACAATTTGCAAATTTGCCACACCTTCTTCCGTTTTAGGTGGATAAAATTCAAAACTGAACAGTTGGGGATGTTTTTTTTGTGATTGCATTTTGGTCTCACTGACGGGAATCTAAAATGTATCGTTCCCACGGCCTCCGTGGAAATACCGCTGTGGACGCTCTGCGTACCTTGCTGCTGAAATTGAGACGCAATAGCTGCGTCTCTACAGACTGCATTCCCAAGCCGGAGCGTGGGAACGATGATAAATCAATAACGATAATGATCCGCTTTATAAGGTCCTTCAACCGGAACATTAATGTACTTGGCTTGTGCGTCAGTTAAGACCGTCAAATTCACGCCTATTTGATTGAGGTGCGATCTGGCGACTTTTTCATCCAGTTTTTTAGGCAGGATATAGACTTTATTTTCGTATTTCGAAGCATTTTTCCACAATTCTATTTGTGCTAAAACCTGGTTACAGAACGAGTTAGACATCACAAAACTGGGATGTCCTGTAGCACAACCCAGATTAACCAAACGACCTTCGGCCAGAATAATCAAACGTTTGCCATCAGGAAAAATAACGTGATCAACCTGGGGCTTGATGTTTTCCCATTCATAAGGACGCAATGAAGCAATCTCTATTTCAGCATCAAAGTGACCAATATTACACACGATCGCCTGATCTCTCATGGCCAGCATGTGTTCATGGGTTATAACGCTGAAGTTGCCTGTTGCTGTCACAAAAATATTGGCGATAGGCGCAGCTTCTTCCATAGAGACCACGCGATAACCTTCCATAGCGGCTTGCAAAGCGCAAATGGGATCAATTTCAGTAATCCACACCGTTGCACCCAAGCCACGCAAGGATTGAGCGCAGCCTTTACCGACATCACCATAACCGCAGACTACGGCAATTTTGCCGGCAATCATGACATCGGTTGCGCGTTTGATGCCATCAACCAAAGACTCGCGGCAACCGTACAGGTTATCGAATTTTGATTTGGTTACGGAATCGTTAACATTAAAAGCAGGTACTTTCAAAGTGCCTTTTGATACCCGTTCGTATAAACGCAATACACCTGTCGTAGTTTCTTCAGATAAGCCTTTAACATCAGCCATTAATTCAGGGTATTTATCGTGCATCATGTTCGTTAAATCACCGCCATCATCCAGAATCATATTGGGTCTCCAGCCATCAGGACCTTCAATGGTCTGAGCGATACACCATTCAGCTTCTTCTTCGGTTTCACCTTTCCAGGCGAAAACGGGAATACCAGCCGCTGCCATTGCTGACGCAGCATGATCCTGTGTAGAAAAAATATTGCAGGATGACCAGCGTGCTTCCGCACCTAATGCAGTTAGGGTTTCAATCAATACGGCTGTTTGTATGGTCATGTGCAAACAGCCGGCGATCCGGGCGCCTTTTAACGGTTGTTCCTTACCATATTCTTCACGCAATGCCATTAAGCCCGGCATTTCTGTTTCAGCAATATTGATTTCTTTACGGCCCCATTCAGCCAAAGAAATATCAGCAATTTTATAATCTTGTTGGCTCATTATGTATCCTGTTTAGCTTGCTATTAAATACCAGCCGCATCTTTTAATGCGTCAACTTTATCGGTTTTTTCCCAGCTAAATGAGTCTTCTGTACGGCCAAAATGACCATAGGCTGCAGTGGTTTGGTAGATGGGCTTTAATAAATCCAGCATCGTAATCAAGCCTTTAGGTCTCAGGTCAAAGTTATCCCTGATAATCTGTACCAGTCTATCTTCGCTCAGTTTACTAGTGCCGAAGGTTTCAACAGTAATGGAAGTGGGCTCGGCAACACCAATCGCATAAGAAACCTGAATTTCACAACGCTCCGCTAAACCCGCTGCAACAATATTTTTTGCTACATAACGCGCCATATAGGCTGCAGACCGGTCAACTTTTGAAGGATCTTTACCCGAAAAAGCACCGCCGCCATGTCTTGCCATACCGCCGTATGTATCAACGATAATTTTACGACCCGTTAATCCGCAATCGCCTACAGGACCACCAATGACGAACTGGCCAGTCGGATTGATAAAATATTTGGTATCTTTATGTAACCATTCTTTAGGCAGGACTGGTAGAATGATTTCATCCATTACCGCTTCATGTAATGCTTTGTTACTGATTTCCGGTGAATGCTGCGTAGATAAAACCACAGCATCAATGGCTACCGGCTTGTTATTTTCGTACCTGAAAGTTATCTGGCTCTTGGCATCAGGACGTAACCATGGCAAAGTTTTATTTTTACGCACTTCTGCCTGACGCTTGACCAGCAAATGTGAATAGGTAATCGGAGCAGGCATTAATACATCAGTTTCATTACTGGCATAACCAAACATTAAGCCCTGGTCACCTGCCCCTTGCTCATGGTCTGCCGCTTCATCAACACCCATCGCGATATCAGCAGATTGCTTGCCAATGGCATTTAATACTGCACAACTTTGGCCGTCAAAGCCAATGTCGCCATGATCGTAGCCGATATCGCAAACCACTTTTCTGACCAGTGCTTCGAGATCAACCCATGCATGGGTGGTAATTTCACCCGCCAGAACAACCATGCCGGTTTTCACCAGTGTTTCACAAGCAACTCGTGATCGGGGATCTTGTGCTAATAAGGCATCAAGGACTGCATCGGAAATTTGATCCGCGACTTTATCGGGGTGTCCTTCTGAAACGGATTCTGATGTAAAACTAAAATTATTGCTCACGCTACCACCTTCTTAAATGATAAAACCCAAATATACAAAAGGCTGCATAAGC
>NQJG01000174.1 GCA_002256465.1 Methylococcaceae bacterium NSP1-1
TCCAGGAAATCCTACCAGTCAATGCGTGGAACTGGATTTTTTTGAAAAAATAATCGCCGTGGCTAAAGAACATAATATCTGGGTAGTACAGGATATTGCTTATGCGGATATTGTATTTGACGGTTACAAAGCCCCATCTATACTTCAGGTTAAAGGCGCGAAAGACATTGCCGTGGAATTTTTCTCCATGTCCAAAAGCTATAACATGCCAGGCTGGCGCGTGGGTTTTATGTGCGGTAACAAAGAATTGGTTTCTGCCTTGGCGCGGATTAAATCCTATCTGGATTACGGCACGTTTACACCGATTCAAATTGCTGCCATTGCCGCATTGGAGGGTCCGCAGGATTGTGTTGTCGAAATCGCCGAGATGTATAGAAAAAGACGCGATGTCTTGTGTGAGGGCTTAAATTCGGCAGGATGGCCTGTTGTAAAACCGAAAGCGACGATGTTCGTCTGGGCGAAAATTCCGGAAGCTTATCAAGCCATGGGGTCGCTGGAGTTTTCCAAAAAATTACTGCTGGAAGCAAAAGTTGCCGTTGCTCCCGGCATTGGGTTTGGTCAGTACGGAGACGATCATGTCAGATTTGGTTTAATTGAGAATGAACACCGGACGCGCCAGGCAGTGCGTGGCATTCGTCATATGATGAAAAAAGACGGTCTTGTAAAGTGATTGATATAAGGGAAACGGCTTTATTAGCTCGGTAAAACCTCAAGGGCGATTAAAGTCACCCTATACGTTTGGAATTTGAACAATTTTTTAACTGGAGCTCAATTTGAAACCGGTAAAAGTAGGTGTGTTAGGACTAGGTACTGTCGGCGGCGGTACCGTTAATGTGTTAAAACGCAATGCGGCAGAAATTGCCCGCAGAGCAGGCAGGGAAATCATTATCACACGTGCCACGGCAAAGGATTTAGACAAAGAACGTATTTGCGATACCCAAGGGATTATCTTGACCGCCGATCCGATGGACATCATCAATGACCCCGAGATCGACATAGTTCTGGAATTAATTGGTGGTGCAGGTCCTGTTAAAGAAATGGTTTTAAAAGCCATAGAAAACGGCAAACACGTAGTCACCGCCAATAAGTCCCTGATTGCCTTACACGGTAACGAGATTTTTGCCAAAGCCAGTGAAAAAGGCGTAATCGTTGCCTTTGAAGCCGCTGTTGCTGGTGGTATCCCGATTATAAAGGCCATACGCGAAGGTTTGAGCGGCAATCAAATTCAATGGCTGGCGGGTATTATCAACGGCACAGGCAATTTTATTTTGACCGAAATGCGCGACAAAGGGCGTGATTTTGATGATGTTCTGGCTGAAGCTCAAGCTCTGGGATATGCTGAAGCTGATCCGACTTTTGACGTGGAAGGCATAGATGCCGGACACAAGTTAACCATTCTAGCATCGATTGCTTTCGGTATCCCGTTACAATTTGACAAAGTTTATACCGAAGGCATTACTCAAATTACCCGACTTGATGTGGAATATGCAGAACAGCTGGGTTATCGCATCAAACACCTGGGTATTGCCAGAAAAACGCCCGAAGGCATTGAATTAAGAGTACACCCAACCTTAATTCCCGAACGCAGGCTGATTGCCAATGTAAACGGCGTAATGAATGCTGTACTGGTAAAAGGCGATGCCGTTGGTGCGACCCTTTATTACGGCGCGGGTGCAGGCGCTGAACCTACCGCTTCAGCTGTTGTCGCGGATGTTATTGATGTCGTCAGGGCCTTAACCAGCGATCCTGAAAACCGGGTGCCTCATCTGGCCTTCCAGGCAGATTCATTACATGATATCCCGGTTTTAACATCTGATCGCTTTAAAACGGCATATTATTTACGCCTGACTACAGAAGATAAACCGGGGGTATTAGCTGACGTAACCAGAATACTGGCAGAACATCACATCAGCATTGAAGCCATCATACAGAAGGAACCGTTAGGCGATGAAACTGCCATACCGATTATTTTGCTGACGCAAATCACGCTGGAAAAAGAAATGAATGCTGCGATTGCTGAAATCGAAGCCTTAAAAACCGTTACCGGAAAAGTCAACCGCATCCGTCTGGAAACCCTAAAATAAATAAAAAACATGTCTACACATAAACATTACACCGGATTAATTGAGCGCTATAGAGACCGCCTGCCCGTCAGTGCTACTACTCGCATAATCAGCTTGAACGAAGGCAATACACCGCTCATCCAATTGCAAAATATACCCCGTTTGATAGGCAAAGACGTTGATATTTATGTCAAGTTTGAAGGCTTGAATCCAACCGGATCATTTAAAGATCGCGGCATGACCATGGCAGTTACCAAAGCGGTGGAAGAGGGCAGTCAGGCGATTATCTGTGCATCGACAGGCAATACTTCCGCCTCGGCCGCCGCCTACGCTGCACGCGCGGGCATTAAAGCCTTTGTATTGATACCCGAAGGTAAAATTGCCCTGGGCAAACTGGCTCAAACCCTGATGTACGACGCTACCATTATTCAGATTAACGGTAACTTTGATAAAGGTATGGAACTGGTTAAAGAAGTTGCGGAACACGCTCCGGTCACCATCGTTAACTCTATTAATCCGTTCAGAATTGATGGCCAAAAAACCGCTGCTTTTGAAATTATTGACGATTTGGGTTTTGCACCTGATTACCACTGTTTGCCAGTCGGTAACGCGGGCAATATTACTGCCTACTGGAAAGGCTACAAAGAATATGCCACAGATCGTGTGTGTGGTAATCGCCCTGTCATGTGTGGTTATCAAGCCGCAGGAGCCGCGCCTTTCGTAGCGGGTAAAATGATCGATAATCCTGAAACCATTGCCACTGCAATTCGTATCGGCCACCCGCAATCCTGGGATTTCGCCTGGGCTGCTCAAAAAGAGTCCGGCGGCTGGTTTGACAAATTTACTGATGAAGCGATTTTAGCGGCACAAAAAATGTTGTCACAGTCCGAGGGCATCTTTTGCGAGCCGGCCTCCGCGACTTCATTAGCCGGCGCTATGCACGATATAGCCTCTGGCAAAATCCCTGAAGGCAGCAAGATTGTCTGTACATTGACCGGTACTGGTTTAAAAGATCCCGATACGGCTATAAAACAATGTGAAGCAGCACATCCTGTTACTATTGACGCCAGTTTGGATGCAGTTAAGAGAGCGATTCTGGATTGTTTATAAAGAATATGTTCACAACCTCGCTGGGCGCTACGGCGCTCGGCGATGATCTGTACAGTCGTAAGCCGTTTTTCCAGTTCAGTCAAGAATCGGCCATCGCTCCAAGTATCACAGCATTGCTTTT
>NQJG01000175.1 GCA_002256465.1 Methylococcaceae bacterium NSP1-1
GAACACAATGCTCCTGGGTAGTGAAGTTCTTCAGGCATAAAAACCAGCCCATGTGGCTCCATAAAAAACCATGCCTGGGGCTATGTATATCCTTATCTTTATCAGAATGAACATGATGACGGCGATGGTGCGATGCCCACCAGATAGGTCCGCGCTGGGTTGCGGTCGAACCCAGCACCCCGAACAGAAATTGAGCTATACGGCCGGTTTTAAAGGCCTTATGAGAAAAATAGCGATGATAAAAAGCCGTAATGGCGAACATGCGCAGCAGATAGGATGCCAAAGCCACCCATAATGCGACTGGACTCCAACCCACCACAAACACCAGCAAACAGACCAGATGCATCAGGATAAAGGGAATGACCCTCATCCAGTCAATCGCTTCACTCACATTGTCGGCAATCTTTACATTGCTGTTATCAAACCAGATAAGCACTTTGGTAAATACTGTTTGCAAAGACATCAACTACTCCGTCATTATAATTTTTAATAACTTCAAAATTTAGGCGCATCGGCCTAATAGGTAAGCTTGCGATTTTATAAACACAGCGTCATCGACCTTGTGTTTGTTTTCAGTTCAGAAGCTCCCTGGCACACCCGAAAGCCTTTTGTGCGCCTGGCTTTTGAAAGCTACACCACAACGTAACATAACGATTGAAGGCGTCAATACCGTGATTAGGATATTTATCCGGTCCATGTCAGTATGATGTGCTATTTTTGAGGTATGAATTTGTGATAAGTGGCAAGTTGAGCAGTGTCGATCTACTCGATAATGCAGTTGTAGGGTATTATTGTAGTCCTGGATTTCTTGATTACCGGCATTTCAAAAACAACTGAGCGACCCATGAATACTGACGATATTACCAAAGTAAAAAATTACCTGCTTAACTTACAAGATCTAATTTGCACTGCATTGGAAAGCGAAGAACCTGAGGCTCGATTTATTGAAGATATTTGGGATCGGGCTGAAGGAGGGGGCGGTAGAAGTCGTGTGTTAGAAAATGGCCAGGTATTCGAACAAGGAGGCGTGAACTTCTCATATGTGAGAGGCATAAGTCTGCCGGCTTCGGCAACCGCTAAACGTCCTGAATTAGCTAATCGCCAGTTTCACGCAATGGGTGTGTCGCTGGTTATTCATCCCGAGAATCCTTACGTACCGACATCTCATGCCAATGTACGGTTTTTAATCGCAGAAAAACCAGGTTCACCAGCCATTTGGTGGTTCGGTGGTGGTTTTGATTTGACGCCGTTTTATCCTTTTAAAGAAGATGTAATACACTGGCATGGAGTTGCACGCACAGCCTGTCAGCCTTTTGGCAATCATGTTTACCCTACTTACAAACAATGGTGTGATGAGTATTTTTTTCTTCCTCATAGAAATGAAACGCGTGGTGTAGGTGGCTTGTTTTTTGATGATTTAAATGAATGGGAGTTTTATAAGTGTTTTGCTTTTATGCAAAGCGTGGGAAACCATTTCATTGATGCTTATTTGCCTATTGTGCAGAAACGAAAAAACACGCCATACAGTGACCGGGAGCGTGATTTTCAACTGTACCGCAGAGGCAGGTATGTTGAATTCAATCTGGTTTATGATCGTGGAACTTTGTTTGGTTTGCAATCCGGTGGACGTACTGAATCGATTTTAATGTCTATGCCGCCAATAGCTCGCTGGAAATATAATTGGGAGCCTGAACCCGGCAGTCCGGAAGCTGTTCTTTATGAGAGCTATTTAAAACCTCAGAACTGGCTGGGTATTTGAAGTATTGCTCTGAAAAGGAAAAGGTATTTCGGTATCATGGGAATCCATAGGTTTATACGCTTGATTGGAATTTAAGCGTCTTCAAATACCAAATCAATTCGAGTACCACCCCTGATTCCGGATTTACTCAGTTCAAAGCGTGCCTTATGCAGATCGGCAATCTCTTTAACGATGGATAGCCCTAAGCCGCATCCATTACCTGGGCTTCCTGCGATACGGTAAAAACGCTCGAAAACCTTATCCAATTCAGTATCGGGTATGCCGGGTCCATCATCCTCTACAGTCAAACGGGGGACTGGATAACGCTGAAGTTTGACCAAAATATTGCCATTGTCAAAACCGTAAGCAATGGCATTATCCAAAAGATTGGTCAACAATTCCCGTAACAGTATTTCATCGCCCTGAACAAAAAGCTCCTTTTCCGGGCTTTCAAAACCAATCTCCATGTTCCGCTGTAGTGCTTTAGGCACCCAGTCCATGCAGGTTTGTCTAACCAGTTTGCAAAGGTCTACCGGCAGCAATTCGTAGCCGCCACTGATAGGTTCTGACCTGGCCAGAACCAATAATTGTGTAGTCAAATGCGACATGCGATCAGCTGAGTTCTGGATTTGCTGGAGTGCCGGTTTCATCCCGGATAAATCCTGTTCTCGAAGGGCACGTTCGGCTTGCAATTTCAAGCCTGCCAACGGCGTGCGTAGTTGATGTGCGGCATTGGCAATAAAGCGTTGTTGGGTGGCAATGGCTTGCGTGTGTGCTTCCAGTAACTCATTAATGGTATCCGTCAGCGTGCGCACTTCAAGAAAAACATGAGATTCAGGTATGGGGCTCAAATCACGCGATGACCGTTGTGCGATTTTATCCGCCAACAAATGTAAGGGTTTCAAGCCCTTTTTTAAGCCAGTCAACAGAAAAATACTGGTTAACAAAATCAAAATTAATTGCGGAATCATATCGGCTAATAAAATATCCGTCATCATTGCCCGGCGCTTATTCATAGTCTCTGCGACGTGTACAAAAATTCTTTCTGATGTCGTATCAAGCGCAATTAACATGGACACGACCCTGACTGGTTCGTCGTATAGTTTATCGTTAAAATAAACGGGATGTGACCAGTCTGTTTCCGGATCCAGGGGTTCGGGAACAAGCTTGTCTCCCGCCAGTATTTCTTGTTCTGAAGAGGTGATTTTAAAATAGGTTTTGTCCTGCTCGTCCCATTTGAAAATCTCCAAAGCAGCGGCCGGCAATTCGACAAATACTTTGCCTTCCCGCAGTTTGATTTCCTGTGTCAAGGATCGGGCGGAATCGAGTAGCCATCGATCATACGCTTCATCGACATAATGCAAGGTAACGAAATAGGATAGAACGGCATCGATTATCACGAAAAAAATTAGCGGAATAACCAAACGGAAAAGCATCTCCGTTTTGAGGCTTCTGTTTTTATTCATCGGCTGATTTCTCCAATAAGTAGCCTAGTCCGCGCACCGTGCGAATCACGGCACCATAGGGTTCTATAT
>NQJG01000176.1 GCA_002256465.1 Methylococcaceae bacterium NSP1-1
ATAGTGATGGCTCCCCTAACCCGGATGCGCGCACCTGACAACATACCCACCGATCTGATGGCTACTTATTATGCACAACGAGCCAGCGCAGGATTAATTATTTCCGAAGCAACGCAAATATCGCCGCAAGGTGTTGGCTATCCGGCAACACCGGGAATCCATAACGAATTGCAAGTGGCAGGTTGGAAAAAAATCACTGAGGTTGTCCATGCAAAAAATGGCCATATTTTATTGCAACTATGGCACGTCGGACGCATTTCTCACCCCGATTTTCATGACGGGCAGTTACCTGTTGCGCCATCAGCGATAACTCCAAAAGGTGATGCTGTTACGCCTCACGGCATGAAACCGTTTGTTACACCCCGCGCGTTAGAAACGAATGAAATTCAGGGTATCGTGGAACAATATCGACAAGCAGCAAAAAATGCTCTGGACGCGGGTTTTGATGGTGTCGAAATACACAGTGCAAACGGCTATTTACTGGATCAGTTTTTGCGCGATGGCACCAATAATCGCACTGATTGTTATGGCGGTACATTGGAAAATCGAGCCAGATTTTTGCTTGACGTAATTGAAGCGATAGCAACTGTCTGGGGCGCAGAACGTGTCGGGGTTCGCCTTTCACCCAGTGGCACGTTTAATGATATGACTGATTCCGATCCGGAAACGATTTTTGTTTATCTGTTGGGTCAACTGAATCGCTTTGGACTGGCTTATCTGCATATAGTCGACGCACTGGAAAGTGATATCAGGCACGGCGCTAACGTCATCAAACTTGATGTTCTACGCAAAGCTTTTAACGGAACCCTGATAGTGTGCGGAGGTTATGACCAGGCACGCGCAGAGAAAGTCATAGATCGAGGCATGGCTGACGCGGTTGCCTTTGGGCAATTGTACATAGCCAATCCTGATCTAGTCGAACGCTTCAAGCTAAACGCACCTTTGAACGAACCTGATCCAGCATCATTTTATGGCGGCAACGAAAAAGGTTATACGGATTATCCTGTATTGGAGGATTAAAAATATCGCTATCTATACATTACCATCAAATAATGGGGTTTTTTCTCACATTGTGATAAAGACAAGCCTATTGTTCTATATAATGGTCCTGTAACTCCTCTCTACCATCTAAAGAAATTCAAAATGCCCTTATTACGTTTAACCAATATTTCCATCGCTTATGGAACCCATGCTTTATTAAAAAATGCCGACTTTCAGCTGGATGCTGGCGAAAGAGTTGGCTTGTTAGGCCGTAATGGTGAGGGTAAGTCAACCTTAATGAAAATTATTGCCGGAAATGTACTGCCTGATCACGGTGATATTTGGCGACAACCCGAATTAAGACTCGCATGGCTGGAGCAATCACCCGATTTGCCGGATGAGGCGACTATTTATGATGCCGTTGCAGGTGGTTTGGGAGAGCTGGGGGAATGGATTACCCGTTATCATGCGCTGTCTTTATCCATGGACTATGATGATGACAAAGCGTTAAACGAGCTGGGTGATTTGCAGCATAAGCTGGAAGCGCATAATGGCTGGCATTTTCAACAACGGGTTGAAACAACGTTAAGTAAACTTGATTTGCCTGGCGAATTAAAAATCAGTGGCTTGTCGGGTGGCTGGAAACGCCGCGTAGCGCTGGCGAAAGCGTTGGTCATAGAGCCGGAAGTGCTGTTGCTGGATGAGCCTACCAACCATCTCGATTTTGAAAGTATTACCTGGCTCGAAGAGCAACTGTTAAACTTTCAGGGTGCCGTGTTATTTGTCACCCATGATCGGGCATTTTTGCAAAAACTGGCGACAAGAATTGTTGATTTGGATCGGGGTAATCTGGTGTCATGGGCAGGTAATTATGACGATTATTTGACTCGCAAAGCCGCCGCACTTGAAGACGAAGCCAATCAAAATGCGGAATTTGACAAGAAACTGGCGGATGAAGAAGTCTGGATCAGGCAGGGCATAAAGGCTCGGCGCACGCGTAATGAAGGGCGTGTCAGAGCCCTGGAAAAACTCCGTAATGAACGGGCACAACGGCGCACCCAGCAGGGAACCGCCCGCTTGGCTCTGGAAAAAGGCGATGCGTCGGGTAAAAAAGTCATCGACGTTAACGACGTTTGTTTTGGCTATGGCGACAGGCAAATCATCAAGAATTTTTCAACACTGATACAACGCGGCGACAAAATCGGCTTGATTGGCGCCAACGGAGCAGGTAAATCAACCTTATTAAAACTATTGCTAAAACAGTTGGAACCCAACAGCGGCTCGGTAGAGCAAGGTACGAAGCTGGAAATTGCCTACTTCGATCAGTTGCGCGATCAGCTTGATCCAGACATGACAGTTGCCGATACCGTTGCTGATGGTAATGATTTTGTCGAAATCGCGGGCAACAAACGCCATGTGATGTCCTACTTGGGTGATTTCCTGTTTGCGCCAGCCAGAGCGCGTTCACCAGTAAAAAGTTTATCGGGTGGCGAAAAAAATCGCTTGCTACTAGCGCGATTATTCACCAAACCGGCAAATCTTATTGTAATGGACGAGCCTACTAATGACCTGGATTTGGAAACCCTGGAATTGCTGGAAGAAAAACTGGTGAATTATGATGGCACTTTATTACTGGTAAGCCATGACCGGGCTTTTTTGGACAACGTAGTAACCAGTGTATTTGTTCTTGATGGTTCAGGCGATGTAGATGAATTTGTTGGCGGATATACAGATTGGATGAGCCATGTAAAACAAGCCGAGCAGGCCAAACCCGCTGTCGTGGTAAAAAAGACCGAGGAAGCACCTAAACAAGAAAAACCAACAGCTTCTAAAAAGAAAAAATTAAGTTTTAAAGACCAGCAAGAGTTGAATAAATTACCGGAAATGATCGATGAGTTGGAAGCTAAACAAGCGGCTTTAACTCAGCAAATCAGTTCATCCGCTTTTTATAAAAAAGATCCACTGGCTATTGCCAAGACGTTGGATGAATTGAAAGCAATAGAAACAAAGCTGGAGCAAGTTTATGCGCGTTGGAATGAGTTGGAAGCACTGACGGAAGAAAATACCGGCTAAAAGTTATTGCAACAAAATCCAATCTGTATTATCCTTCTTGGTCCTCATATGCTCTGCATGAGAGGAGAAGCAGGAGAGATGGCCGAGTGGTCGAAGGCGCACGCCTGGAAAGTGTGTATACGGCAACGTATCGAGGGTTCGAACCCCTCTCTCTCCGCCACTAATTTTTTGGGTTTAGCTCAGTTGGTAGAGCAGTGGACTCTCTTTAGCGAAGGAGT
>NQJG01000177.1 GCA_002256465.1 Methylococcaceae bacterium NSP1-1
TAATGTAGCTTCTTCCGCCTGCATAAATATGATTTCGCAATCTATGCCTTTATTGCGGATTAATTTCAAACTTTCGGAAAAATTTGCCAGACTTTCACACTGATTTCTGGCATCAATGCCAATGGCTGTTTTTGCATAAGTTTTCTTATCCGCTAACATGACATGATTAATAAAATCTTCTAACAAGGTTACAGGGAGATTATCAATACAATAATACCCGCAATCTTCCAAGGTATCCAAGGCGATACTTTTACCTGAACCTGACAGGGCGCTGACAATTAATAGTTTCATATTATCAGGTACAAGGCGTTTATTGAACCTTGTACCTTTTACCTTGCCCCTGCTTTATCTATGACTTCCGGTTTTTTCTTTATGTTTAGTAATTTGACGCTCCAACTTTTCCACCATCGCATCAATGGCTGCGTACATATCTTCCTGATGATCTTCGGCAAATAATTTTGCTCCACTTAGCTGCAGGGTTGCTTCTGCTTTTTGAACTAATTTTTCTACGCTTAAAATAACGTGTACATCAGTAACATTGTCAAAATGACGGGCTAATTTTTCAAATTTTGCATCTATATGTGCTCTTAAAGCATCGGTTACTTCAAGGTGAAGGCCTGTTATGATAACTTGCATGGAATAAACTCCTTTAATGGTAATTGGTTGATTGTTACTATCTGTTGGTGCTACAAAATTCGCTTTCGCTGACTTGATGAAGAAATAAGCATTGCTTCACGATATTTCGCAATGGTTCTTCTCGCAACGTTGATGCCCTTTGCATGTAAAAAATCGGCAATTTTACTATCACTTAATGGTCTTGCTTGATTTTCATTGTCGATTAATTCTTTAATAAAAGCTCTGATGGCGGTGGATGAACATTCGCCACCTCCTTCAGTTGAAACATGACTGGAAAAGAAATATTTGAATTCAATTATACCATTCGGGGTATGCATAAATTTTTGTGTTGTCACTCTGGAAATTGTCGACTCGTGCAATTCCAGTTCTTCGGCAATATCCCTCAATACCATGGGTTTCATAGCAATAGAGCCATGCTCAAGAAATCCCGTTTGCTTTTCCACGATACATTGGGCAACCCGTAATAATGTGTCATTACGGCTGTGAAGATTTTTGATAAACCATTTTGCTTCCTGTAAATGATCTTTCATACAAACATTATCTTTACTGTTATCCGCCCTTTTAATCAGTGCTGAATAAAATGGATTTATCCGCAATTTAGGTGCAATATCCGGATTCAGGCTTACTTGCCATTGATCGTTTTGTTTGGTCACATAAACATCGGGAATAACGTATTCTGAATCTGACTCTTGTATTTTCGCGCCCGGCTTGGGATCCAAGGTTCTGATTAACGTGACTATCTCATCCAATTGATGCTCAGTCACCTCAAGTTTGCGTATGAGCTTTGCTTGCTCATGAGTGGCCAACAGCTTCAGATAACGAGTTACTACAATGAGTGCCTCCGCACGATAAGATGTTGTTTCGGGCAACTGCTGCAACTGTAATCTTAAGCAATCACTTAAATCAATAGCTGCCACACCAGCCGGATCAAACTGTTGCACTCTATGCAGCACGGCCATTACTTCATCAAAATCGAGATCGTCAAACTGACTCTGCAGGCCCTGAAAAATATCCTCAGGCGTGCTTCCAAGATAACCGTCTTCATTAACGGAATCAATGATTGCCATAGCAATCGCATGATCCCGCTCTGAAAATGGGGTCAATTCCAGCTGCCATAACAAGTGATCCAGCAATGTTGATGCGTTACTCCGCTGGGATTCAAATTCAACAGTCTCGGGGTTATTAGCACCCGAGGCCAAAGCGCTCTCATAAATATCTTCCCATGAAGAATCGATGGGCAATTCATCCGGGATATTTGTTTGCGAGCCTTCGCTGGTAAACAGTTCGGAGTTTTCAGTCTTTTTTTCGGTTGCTGTAGCAACTTCCCGCGAATTGCTTTCTTCATCATTAATTTCCAGCATTATATTGGACTCAAGAGCCTGCTGGATTTCCTGCTGTAAATCTAATGTCGACATCTGCAACAACTTGATCGCCTGCTGTAATTGCGGCGTCATAGTTAATTGTTGGCCTAGCCGAAGATGTAAAGATTGTTTCATTCGATCACAATTTTCAGTAGGGGTAATCCTTTGTGGTTACCTTTTTTGGTTAGGTCGGGGGGGCAAATATAATAAATTGCCCCTACATTAAAGGCTAAAGCTATTACCTAAATAAACTTTACGCACTTCCTCATTGGCAACGATGGCTTCCGCCCCACCTTCTGCGATCACCTTGCCATCATTAAGTATATATGCACGATCACAAATTCCTAGTGTTTCTCTGACATTATGTTCAGTAATTAATACCCCGATTCCGCGATCCTTCAAATGCTCTATAATTTTTTTAATATCTTCTACCGATATGGGGTCAACACCTGCAAAAGGTTCATCCAGCAATATGAATTGAGGATCGGTCGCTAATGCCCTGGCAATCTCAACACGCCGCCGTTCACCACCCGACAGGCTTAAAGCAATTTGATCACGCAGATGTGTAATATGAAACTCCTGCAATAATTCCTCAATGATCAGTTCTGCTTGTCCTGATGTTAAATCAGAACGAATTTGCAAAACGGCTCGTAAATTATCCGCAACACTTAATTTACGAAAAACCGAAGGTTCCTGTGGTAAATAACCGATACCATTTGCAGCCCTTAAGTGCATCGGATAATGGGTAATGTCACGGGAATCCAGCGTAATTTTACCTTTATCGGCTTTAATCAGACCAACCATCATGTAAAAACTGGTCGTTTTTCCGGCGCCATTCGGCCCCAATAAGCCAACGACCTCATTTGTATTTACATGCAATGTTACACCGTCAACCACGTTGCGTTTATTATAGGTTTTAATCAACTGGTTTGCTGCTAGTGTGGCCATTTTTAAAGTTAACGGGTAAAAGAAAAAAGTAGAGGCATTCCAGCGTAATGCACTTACGCTGGTATTTTGTGTGTGATCATTTTTTTGTGGTTTTCGAAGCCGGTTTTTCTGGCGTGGGTTGTTGCTCTTTCGGTTTCAATATGACATGTACGCGTTTGGCATCAGATGATTTTTCTCCCGCTTTAACCAGTGATGTTTTAATATCATACTCAATCAGATTACTGGAATAAGTGGCATTACCTTGCCAAACAGTCGCATCTTCAATCAAAATTAACAGGTTCTTTTTAGGATAAAACTCGCCTGTTAACGCTTCACCACCAATTTCTCGGCATCACCGTCTACAAAATATACAACCAACTTATCTGAATTGACACGAATACTACCCTGAACCGAGATGACATTCCCTGTGTAAATGCTGGTGGCTGTAGCATCATCATAAGTAGCTGTATTTGAATCAATGGTTATCGGTTGCTCAGAATCACTTTCCAAGGCACACACATTAGAACTGATAAGCCCCAATAGTAATGCACAGCAGTAAAAAATTGCCTGTATTTTATTTTGTTTCATATGTCCCCTTCACATTGGCGAGCAGCTGCAGATGAATTGGCTGGGCAAAAGTCATTTTCATTCCGATTCCTGTTGTCTTGTTTGGTGGACTGATCAATTCTGCCCACTCATTAGTTTCTGCATAACTGGTTTCCGGATTTACTTTTAACACACTGGTATTAATTGTAAGCGGGGTCACACCCTTGGCCTTTTCTCTGTCAATAGCAACCTTGCCATTTAAAAGAAGATCCTTGCCGTCGCCAGACAGAATACCTATTGCTGATTTAATGACCCACGGAGGCGTTTTTTCATTATGAAAAAACATGATCGGATTTACCATGTGCGTGGTGCCATCATCGCTGTAATGAATCATTTCATCAGCCAACAATTTGTTCTTTAATATGCCGAATTCATTCATTTCCCATTTTGTATAGCCTCTACTGAAATAATCAGGGCTATGTGCAGGAACCTGACCATGATAAATCTCATCCAGACCAGTCAACTTAACCAACCACCAGCTAATTAAGGCGATAATCGCCAAGTAAAGATATATCTTATTTTCTCTTAGGCTCATTTTAAGTAAGCATTTACAATTTCGTCAAAGTGTCCCTGTGCCTGCATAATAAAATCGCATACTTCTCGCACCGCACCGTGCCCGCCAGGTAGAGTTGTACACCAGTCAGCTCGTTGTTTGACGGCAAAGTTTGCATCAGAAACGGCAATAGAAAAACCGACTCTCGTCATGATAGGCAAATCCAGCAAGTCATCACCAACATGTGCCGCTTGTTCCGGCGTGATGCCTATTTTCTCAAGGATCTCATTAAAAGCGGCCTGTTTATTTTCATGCCCCTGATAAACATATTCAATACCCAGATTTTTCATACGCAATGCGACTGAATTTGATTTTCGCCCAGAAATAACGGCGACTTCAACACCTGTTTGACGTAAAAGCTTAATACCATGACCATCACGGGCATGAAAAGATTTGTATTCATTGCCTTCATTATCAAAAAACAGCTTGCCATCGGTTAAAACGCCATCCACATCCAGAATCAACAGCTTAAGTTTTTTAGCTTTTTCCACCGCTTTAATCAAGGATGTCTGCAATTTTTTTTCTGTCATCACACTATGCCTGCCCGTATCAAATCATGCATATTCAAAGCACCTATCGCAAGCCGTTGTTCATTAACAACGATCAGGGCATTAATTTTTTTTTGTTCCATAATCTGCATGGCCTCGGCGGCTAGAAT
>NQJG01000178.1 GCA_002256465.1 Methylococcaceae bacterium NSP1-1
CCTTTAGGACGATAGTGCTCGCTGGTTGTATCCAGTCAATGATCGCGTCGCTTTTTGTTAATTTTTCGGCATAAGTCACCAGACTTTCATCTTGCGGCTCTGCGTGTAGAGCCCCCGCTTCCATTTGTGTCAGCACCTTACTCAGGCCTATCGCGCCCAGGTCGGCCAATTTATCATGTAAATCGTTGGCCGTATCGTTGGCGCCAATAACATATTCTTCCTTGTGTAACATACTACCTGCATCCAGTTTACGGACTATCTGCATAATTGTTACACCGGTTTTTTCATCCCCCGCCATTAATGCCCGCTGGATAGGTGCAGCTCCGCGCCAACGCGGCAACAAGGAGCCATGTACATTGATGCAGCCCAGCTTGGGCGCATCGAGTACAGCTTGTGTTAAAATCATGCCGTAGGCGACCACCACCATCAAATCAGCATTAAATGACAGTAACTGCTGCAAATCCTCATCGGCCTTCAAACTAAGCGGCTGAAACACAGGAATTGCGTGCTTTAAAGCCAACTCTTTAACCGGACTTGCGTGTTTGTGCCTTCCTCTACCTGCCGGACGATCGGGCTGTGTATAAACGGCACATACATTGTGTTTGGAAGCCAGCAACATTTGTAAGCTGGGCACGGCAAAGTCCGGGGTTCCGGCAAAAATAATCTTCATGATCAGCTTTTTTCCATTTTATGAATTTTTTCCAACTTCTTCTTGATTCTCTGCCGTTTCAATGACGAAATATAATCTACAAACAACTTTCCATTCAAATGATCCATTTCATGTTGTACACACACGGCCAGCAAATCCCTTGCCTCAAATTCAAAAGACTGGCCTTCTCTGTTGAGTGCTTTTACTCTAACATGCTCGGCTCTTTTAACCTTTTCAAAAAAACCCGGCACTGACAGACAGCCCTCTTCAGACTCCTTGATACCATCTTTTTCAATAATTTCAGGATTTATTAAAAACAAGGGATCATCTTTTTCTTCACTGACATCGATGACGATGACCCGTTGATGCACATCTACCTGAGTAGCAGCCAAACCTACACCTTTCGATTCATACATTGTTTCAAGCATGTCATCGACTAATTTTTTGATTTTATCATCGACCGTTTTAACCACTGCGGCTTTTTTACGCAATCGTTCGTCCGGAAACTCGAGAATAGTTAAAATACTCAACAAACACTCCACTAAAAATAATTGAATACTGGAATTCTATATGAATTCATATAAACTTTGAATGCAAACGACTAAAAAAGACTCCCACGGAATCAATATGGCTTTTCGAACACTCTTTGGATTTATGGTTTCTTTCTTCATCAGTATAAATACATGGGCAGAAGAAATACAAATAAACCCTACTCATCCGGATCAATATACCGTTGTCGAAGGTGATACTTTATGGGATATATCGGGTAAATTTTTAAACCATCCGGGGCAGTGGCATGAACTGTGGAGCAACAACTCTCAAATTAAAAATCCAAACCTTATTTATCCGGGTGATACCATTTATTTTGCCATCGTAAACGGAAAGCCGCAGCTTAGCTTGTCCAGAAACGAACAACAAGCCCAATCCTCATCTGATTCCTCCTGCATTCTTAGTGAGGGAGATGTTAAAAATGGCCGAACTGAATTTGCTGTTTCCGAAGATGGGAAGCTATTACCCTGCATTCGGGAAACCATTAGCAAGAAGGCGATTGAATTAATTCCTACTGGATCTATAGCACAATTCTTAACCTCACCCAAAGTTGTGGCCGAAAATGAACTTAGCAACGCGCCTTATATTGTTGATATTGCCGGAGAACATCTAGTTGCTGGTGCGGGTGACAGCGTTTATGTACGATCGATAACCCAACCAGCAAACCAGTCATATACCATATACCGGGCGGGAAGTGCCTACGTTAACCCTGAAACCGGAGAAATTCTGGGGTATGAGGCGGAATATATAGCCGAAACTACATTGCAACAGACAGGTGATCCGGCAACATTATTAATAACCAAGTCAGACAGTGAGATTCGCAAGGGTGACCGGGTAATGCCTAAAATTGAAGAGGAGGTTACCTTGAATTATTTCCCAAGGCCGCCAGAAAAAAGTATAAATGGCAACATTATCAGCGTTCTTGGCGGAGTTTCTCAGATAGGACTTTATAATGTAGTAGTTATAGACAAAGGTATTGAAGATGGTATCCTGACTGGACATGAACTGGCTATATACCAAAACGGCAATAGTATCCATGACCCGTACAGCTCTATTAAAAACGATGTCGTTAAACTTCCCGATGAAATTGCCGGCACTCTGATGGTTTTTCGTCCTTTTGAACGTGTCAGTTACGCTCTGGTTATGAAAGCGACTCAGGCCATTCACCTTTTAGATAAAGTTCAAACCCCCTGAATATAACCACGCAATCAACTGATAACGACTTAAAATACTGGCTTGCGCTATTACGCACGCCGGGGGTCGGTTGTCGAACATTTCTTAGCCTGCTGCAAACTCATACACCATCACAGTTATTTGCAGAATCGACATCAGCACTTTCGGCTTTAGGCTTAAAAAGTGATATTATCCATATCATCAAAAATCCGGACTGGAGAATGATAGACTATGATCTGGAGTGGCTGGAACAACAAAACAACGGTGTACTCACCTTTAATGATACAAATTATCCTTTACAATTAAAGGAAATAGCTGACCCGCCGCCAATTTTGTTTGTACGTGGTAACCCCGATCTATTGTCGTTACCCCAAATTGCCATAGTGGGAAGTCGCAACCCATCGGCTTTAGGTAAGGAAACCGCCTTCAGCTTTGCTAGAACACTTAGTCTTTACGGTTTTGTCATCACCAGTGGGCTGGCTTTAGGTATAGATGGCGCGAGTCATCGAGGTGCATTAAATGCGAAAGGTTATACCGTTGCTGTAGCAGGAACAGGACTGGATCGCGTTTATCCAGCCCGGCATAAAGAATTAGCCACTGAAATTGTCAATACCGGCGTAATGATTTCAGAGTTTCCGCCCGGCACTACCGCTAAAGCTAATCATTTTCCAAGGCGTAACCGTATAATAAGCGGACTGTGCCAGGGTTTACTGGTTGTTGAAGCCGCCAAACAAAGCGGTTCATTAATCACTGCTCGAATGGCTTTAGAACAAAATCGTGAGGTTTTTGCTATCCCCGGCTCTATTCATAATCCTCTGGCACGAGGTTGCAATGCACTGATCCGTGAAGGCGCAAAACTTGTCGAAACTACCCAGGATATTCTTGAAG
>NQJG01000022.1 GCA_002256465.1 Methylococcaceae bacterium NSP1-1
AGGTAAGTTCATTTTTGTAAAAAATACTCACGCTTATCGTCACGTTTGGTAGGGTGCTGGCTGTAGTTGGTTATCAGACGGGATAGGTGGAGGCGTAACCCAACTCGGAATAGTATATTCCGACTTTAAAAACTTAGGAGAAATTAATGGCAGCAGTATCCATGCGTCAAATGCTTGAAGCGGGTGTTCATTTTGGACATCAAACTCGTTATTGGAATCCGAAAATGGCAACATTTCTATTCGGTGCCCGTAACAAAATCCATATCATTGATTTGGAAAAAACGCTTCCAATGTTTAATGACGCAATGAATTATCTGGGTCAGATGACGGCAAACAAAGGTACTATCCTGTTTGTCGGCACCAAAAAGGCAGCGCGTAAAGTCGTTGCGGAAGAGGCAAAACGTTGTGGTATGCCCTACGTTAATCATCGCTGGTTAGGCGGTATGATGACCAACTTCAAAACTATTAAGAAATCGATTAACCGCCTTAAAGAATTGGAAGCAATGAAAGCTGACGGTACTCTTTATCAACGTTTCGGAAAAAAAGAAGCGTTAGGTATGGAGCGTGAACTGGAAAAGCTGGAACGGAGTCTTGGCGGTATCAAGGATATGAAGGGCGTTCCTGATGTGATTTTTGTCCTGGATGTCGGTTATGAAAAAAATGCCATCAGTGAAGCAAAAAAATTAGGTATTCCGGTTGTTGGCATTGTTGATTCTAACAATTCACCTGAAAAAATTGATTATGTCATTCCAGGTAACGACGATTCAATTCGCGCAGTTAAACTTTATTGTGAAAGCGTTTCTGCGGCAGTGATGGAAGCTAAAACAGCAGGATTGGGATTATCAGCCAAGGCCGATGATTTTGTTGAGGAAGCAGCAGTAGAATAACTATAAATTTAGCCTTATCCAGGTCTCCTGTGAGTTGAAAGGTTAGAATAGGCCAAAAAAACGCCTCCTCACGGGGGCGTTTTTACAGTGATGATATTTTGAGGAAAATCAAAGAATGAGTATTACGATCAGTGCAGGAATGGTTAAGGAACTGCGTGAAAGAACGAGCTCCGGTATGATGGAGTGCAAAAAAGCGTTAGTTGAAGCCAATGGTGACATGGAGTTGGCTATAGAAAATATGCGCAAAGCCGGTTTGGCTAAAGCCGATAAAAAATCAGGCCGTATTGCGGCTGAAGGCATTATCGGCGTTAAAGTCAGTGATGATGGTAAAGCGGTGGCTATTGTCGATATTAACTGTGAAACAGATTTTGTAGCTAAAGCAGATGATTTCGTGAATTTTGTTAATAGCGTATCAGTTGCCTTGTTAAATGCTGAGGGCATTGAAACAGAAGAACAATTGCTGGCAATGCCATTGGAAGGTGGGGTTACTGTTGATGAAATGCGCCGAGGCTTGATTTCAAAATTGGGCGAAAACATTACTGTCAGACGTTTTGAAAAATTTAAAACGACTGAAGGCGGAACTGCGGCTTATTTACATGGTAATAAAATCGGTGTAATCGTCGAGTTGGCGATGGCGGATCAAGAATTAGGCAAAGACGTAGCGATGCACATTGCCGCCAGTAAACCCGTATGTGTATCTGAAGACCAAGTTCCTACTGAAACCATTGAAAAGGAAAAAGAAATTTTCTTGGCACAGCAAGAAGAAAAAATCAAAGGCAAACCCGTTGATATTGTTGAAAAAATGATTGCTGGTCGAGTTAGCAAATTCTTGGGCGAAGTGACTTTATTAGGTCAACCATTCATCAAAGACGACAAAAAAACGGTTGGTCAGTTAGCGAAAGAAAAAGGTAACATCATCATCCGCTTCAGCCGTTTTGAAGTCGGCGAAGGCATAGAGAAAAAAGAAGAAAACTTTGCCGAAGAAGTAATGGCACAGGTTAGAGGAAATTAAGCCCAATCATAGATTGGCTTAGCCCTAACGTTAAACCGTTATTATGAAAACATCGTTGTTGGGTTAGGCTACGCTAACCCAACTTGTAAAATTGAGCCCGATAATACTTATGACTAAACTGATTTGCCAGAGAATTTTGCTTAAGTTAAGCGGTGAGGCTTTAATGAGTGAGGCAGGTGGCAGCATTGATGCCGATATTGTCAAACGCCTTGCCACTGAAATCAAAGAATTATGTGATGTTGGTATTCAGGTTGGTTTAGTTATTGGCGGCGGAAATATATTACGCGGTGCTGAAAAAGCTGCTGAAGGCCTGGATAGAGTCACCAGCGACCAGATGGGTATGCTGGCTACAGTCATCAATGCCTTGGCCATGCAGGACGCACTGGAGGCACACGGTCAGCAGGTTAGAGTTATGTCTGCTCTTAAAATCAACCAGGTCTGTGAGGATTACATTCGCCGTAGGGCTGTCAGGCATTTGGAAAAAGGCCGGGTGGTTATTTTTGCTGCCGGCACCGGTAATCCATTTTTTACCACCGACTCGGCAGCCAGTCTTAGAGCGATTGAAATCAATGCAGAGTTGATGATCAAGGCGACTAAAGTCAAAGGCGTATACTCGGCTGATCCTGAAAAAGTCAAGGATGCAGTATTTTATCCGCGATTAACCTATGATGAGGCGCTTGATCAACGTCTTAATGTCATGGATACAACCGCATTGGTATTATGCCGGGACAACAATGTACCTATGCGCGTAATGAATATTTTTGAGCAAGGCGCTGTTATGCGATTAATGATGGGCGAAGAGATTGGCTCTCTTATTGAACGAGGAATAGATTAATGATAAGTGATATTCAACAGGATGCTGCAACCCGCATGGGCAAGAGTATCGATGCATTAAAGCATGAATTCTCAAAAATCAGGACGGGTAGGGCACATCCCAGTTTGTTGGATCAAATTACCGTTTCTTATTACGGCACGGATTCTTCATTATCCCAGGTTGCCAACATTGCCGTTGAAGATGCGCGAACCTTAACGATTACACCATGGGAAAAAGGCATGGTGCAGGCGATTGAAAAAGCCATTATGAAATCTGACCTTGGTTTGAATCCGGCTACCAACGGTATGACAATTCGAATTCCATTGCCGCCACTGACTGAAGAGCGTCGCCGCAGCCTGGTTAAAGTCGTTAAGCATGAAGCAGAAAATGGCCGTGTTGCCATTAGAAATATTCGCCGGGATGCCAATTCAGAAATAAAGGAAGCCTTAAAGGAAAAAATGATTTCTGAAGATGAAGCCCGTGCAGCTGAAGAAAAAATTCAAAAATTAACTGATCAGTATGTAAAGGAAGTAGAAAAATTATTGGAAGCAAAAGAGGCGGATCTATTATCTATTTAATAGAGACATAACAATGCCTACTGATGATTTTAATAATCCAGAATCCGACAACATTCCCCGTCATATCGCCATTATTATGGACGGCAATGGCCGATGGGCGCAAAAAAGATTTATGCCCAGAGCTGTAGGCCATCAGGCTGGAGTTAAAGCAGTTAGAAAAATTGTAGAGTATTGCGCTAAACAGAAGGTTGAAGTATTGACCTTGTTTGCTTTTAGCAGTGAGAACTGGCGGAGGCCGGAAGCGGAAGTTTCATTGCTGATGGCGCTTTTTATGGCAACTCTGCAAAGGGAAATCAACAAACTGGATCGCAATAATATTCGCTTGCGCTTTATTGGCGATAGAACAGCTTTCTCTGATAAGTTACAAGAAAAAATGGCCGAAGGAGAGGCCCAAACTCAAGACAATACGGCTTTAACTGTGGTTGTGGCAGCAAATTACGGCGGTCACTGGGATATGTGCCAGGCATTTCAGAAAGTGGCAGATAAAATAGCGACTGGCGAATTGAAAAATCAGTCAATCAGTGAGCAACTGATTAACGAGCATTTATCAACGGCTGGTTTGCCGGATCCTGACTTGTTTATCAGAACAGGAGGGGAACAACGTGTCAGCAACTTTATGCTATGGCAATTAGCCTACACAGAATTGTACTTTACACCAACGCTCTGGCCGGATTTCGACCAGAATTCACTTGAAGACGCAATCAAGAGCTTTAAAAGCCGGCAACGGCGCTTTGGGCATACCAGTGAGCAAGTTCTTAATAAATCAGTCACTCAATAACTTTAATATTTAATAGCTTATAAAAATGTTACTAAAGCGAATTATAACTGCATCTGTTCTTGCTTCCCTGATTGCATTGGCAGTATTCAAATTGCCGATGGAGTATTTTTCATTGGTGATAGGCCTGGTCACCCTTTTAGCCGCATGGGAATGGAGTAACCTTGCAGGTGTTACCTCGCTGGTTAAACGTGTGTTATTTCTGTTGGTATTGATTCTGCCGATGTTAGGAATTCATTTTTGGACTCAAATTCTTGAATTGATCGCGCAAGCTCTGGATTGGCCCGATGTCAGAGATTACTCTGGAATATTGGAATGGCTGGTTATACCGCCGGTGCTATTCTGGATATTGGTCATGATATTAATCAGAAATACACCGACAGGGGTGTTAAATCTGACACTGAAAACCCGATATAAAGTTTTGATCGGCTGGTTCGTTTTATTATCAGCATGGATGTTTTTATCGCGATTAAGAGCTTTTTACGGCACGGAAATGACGATGTATTTTTTAATCCTGATCTGGGTTGCTGATATTTCCGCTTATTTTGCCGGGAAGAAATGGGGCGTAACCAAATTGGCCCCTGAAATTAGCCCAGGTAAAACAGTTGCGGGAATGTACGGCGCTTTAATCGCGGGTCTGGTTTGCGCGGTTGTTTTAAGCCTTATTTATGGTTTTAATCTGATGATCGCATCAGATTTTATGTTGCTCTCCGTACTGACTGTGTTGATTTCCATTTATGGGGATCTGTTTGTTAGTGTAGTCAAGCGTCAGCGTGGTGTAAAAGATAGCGGATCATTATTGCCAGGTCATGGCGGCGTTCTGGATAGAATTGACAGTATGATTGCCGCCATACCTTTCTTTTATGGATGTATCTATTTTATCTATAGGCTGGTTTCATGAAAGGGTTGTGTATACTCGGAGCAACAGGCTCGATTGGTGTCAGTACTTTAGACGTAGCCGCCAGACATGCTCATCTGTACAACATAGTGGCATTAACGGCCAATAACAATATTGATTTGTTATATGAACAATGCCTGGAGCATCATCCTGAATATGTTGTAGTTGTCGATGAAAGCAAGGCACTTTTGTTTAAAGAGAAACTTAAAGATTCGCCAATCTCTGATATTAATGTGTTGTCTGGGGTTCTGTCACTGGAGTACGTTGCAACTCTGGACAACGTTGATTCAGTCATGGCGGCAATCGTTGGCGCTGCGGGATTGTTGCCTACTCTGGCAGCGGCAAAGGCGGGCAAAACAATTTTATTAGCCAATAAAGAAGCCCTGGTCATGTCCGGCGATATTTTTATGCAAGCCGTAGCGGAGTCAGGGGCACATTTATTACCCATCGACAGTGAGCACAATGCTATTTTTCAATGTATGCCTGCCGGCTATAAATCCGGTACGCACACTAAACAAGCCAGACGAATTTTATTGACTGCTTCCGGTGGGCCGTTTCGTGAAATGCCCTTAGACCAAATGGCCAATGTCACACCCGACCAAGCGGTAGCCCATCCTAACTGGGATATGGGTAGAAAGATTTCAGTCGATTCGGCAACCATGATGAATAAAGGCCTGGAAATGATCGAAGCCTGTATTTTATTCGCCATGAAGCCGGATCAAATACAAGTTGTCATTCATCCTCAAAGTGTTATCCATTCGATGGTGGACTATGTCGACGGCACTGTATTGGCGCAAATGGGTAACCCGGATATGCGTGTTCCCATTGCCTATTCAATGGCATGGCCGGATCGGTTTGATTCAGGTGTTGAACCATTGAATATATTTGATGTCCGACGTATGGATTTTCAAGAGCCGAATCTGGAACGTTTTCCCTGTTTACGTCTCGCTTATGAGGCCATTAACAAGGCCGGCATTATGCCTACCGTATTAAATGCAGCCAATGAAATCGCAGTGGACGCCTTCTTGAATGAACAAGTCCGTTTTACCGACATACCGGTTATTATCGAGCGCTGCATGGAAAAGTTTGATGTCAAGCCAGCCAATAGTCTTGACATTATTCTGGAAGCAGACCAACAGGCCAGGATGGTATCCAAACAAATTATTTCCGAGCTTAATCATTAATGGATTTACTGCATACTCTGTTTTACTTCGCCATTGCTATCGGTGTTCTGGTTTCATTTCATGAATTTGGGCATTTCTGGGTAGCGCGAAAGGCGGGAGTAAAAGTACTTCGGTTTTCTGTCGGTTTTGGCAAGGTTTTATGGTCCTATCAGAAAAACCCTGAAGACACAGAGTATGTTTTATCTGCTATTCCATTGGGTGGCTATGTCAAAATGGTCGATGAGCGGGAAGGCGAGGTAAAAGATGAGGACCTGCCTTTTGCCTTTAACCGGCAGTCTTTGCTGGCTAGAACCGCAATAGTCGCGGCCGGTCCAATTTTTAATTTGATGCTTGCTATTGTCTTGTTCTGGAGTGTGCTGGTTATTGGCGAAACCGGCATAAAACCCATACTTGGAGCGGTAGGTCAAGGCACATTAGCCGCTACTGCCGGTTTTGTGGAAGGCGATCAGATTATTTCAGTCAATGACAAGTTGACACCGACCTGGACTGAAGCCATGGGCGTAATAATCGCCTCGGCACTGGATGGTGATCAAGAAATTAAAGTTGCCGTAAAAAACTTCGATGATCAGCAAAATGTCAGGCTATTGAAGATTGCGGAAAGCGATACTCAAAATCCTGAAGTACTCTATGAGCACTTGGGCTTTAAACCCTGGTCGCCGAAATTAAAACCGGTCATTGGGAAAGTGCTTCCTGATAGTGCTGCATTAGCTGCGGGATTGCAGAAGGGTGATTTGATTGTTAGTGCTGATGGCACAGTTATGAATGACTGGATGCAATGGGTTGATACCGTAAAAAATCACCCTGACGTTGTTATCAATCTGATCATAGAGCGTGATGGCGTTCAGTTACCTTTAACCATTACACCAAAAAGAGTGCAATCCGGGGAGAAAACAGAAGGCAAGATTGGCGCGGCTGTTCATGTACCCGAAGACTTGATAAAGTCAGTCAGTGTTGAATATTCATTATCGCCTCTAAAGGCAATACCGGTTGCCTTTGAAACTACCTGGTATTATGCCTCTGCCACCCTGAAGATGATGGGCAAGATGCTGATAGGCAAGGCTTCTGTTAAAAACCTGAGCGGTCCAATCAGTATTGCCGAGTATGCAGGCCAATCTGCGGAGATGGGTTTCGTACCTTTCCTGAAATTTATGGCCCTGGTTAGTGTCAGTTTGGGAGTCTTGAATTTATTACCGGTTCCCGTGCTTGACGGCGGGCATTTACTCTTTTTTGCCGTGGAAGCCATAAAAGGCAGTCCTGTCTCAGACAGAATCCAAGCCTTTTTCCAACAAGTCGGCATTGCTTTGCTAATGTCGTTAATGGCATTAGCTATGGTTCTGGATGTTCAACGTTTATTTCATTAAAAAATTTATTTAAGGAACCACGAGAAAACCATGAGAAAAGTATTTAAGATTGCTGTGTTATCACTATTCGGTTTGACGTTGCCTGCAGCTAATGCCGATGAAAATGCCATCAGGGAATCTATGGCCAAGTCTATGCCAACTGTGAAAATTGATTCCGTTAAACCCTCTGTAGTTAAGGGGTTTTATGAGGTTATAGTGGGTACTAATATTTTTTATGTTTCTGATGATGGAAAATATTTGCTACAGGGACGGCTGGTTGATGTGGCAGCCCGCAAAGATTTAACTGAAGAAAAATTGAGCGGTACACGAAAACAGGCCATTGAAAAAATCGGTCAGGAAAATATGATCGTGTTTAAACCAAAAATAGGCAAATATACAGTTACTGTTTTTACGGATATAGATTGCGGATATTGCCGTAAACTTCATTCAGAGATTGATCAATATTTGGCTCAAGGCATTACTATACAATATTTGTTTTTTCCAAGAGCCGGTAAAGATTCAGATTCCTATAACAAAGCCGTATCGGTTTGGTGTGCCGATGACCGCAATGCAGCTTTAACAGCAGCGAAAAAAGACCAAAAAGTACCGGCTAAAACCTGTGATAATCCTGTTGATGAACACATGCAGTTAGGTGCGGATTTTGACGTGAAAGGAACACCGATGATAGTCACAGAAAAAGGCAATATTTATCCTGGCTATTTACCTGCAAAGCAATTGGTTGAAGTACTGGAAAGCGAAAAAAAATCCGAAATAAATCAATGATGCCAGGGCGGGCTTCCGGTCGCCCTGGTATCTTATTCCTTCAGAGGTGCTGTAATCCTCAAATTCCGCATTACTAAACTTCAGACAAACACTGGTCGATTGCTTTTCGAACATACTCAAGCTCTAATCACATTCTTGTGAACTGGATGCCGACAGTCCATGCCGGTGACGGACTAATTTTGTGGATATGAATTTGTGATAAGAAT
>NQJG01000179.1 GCA_002256465.1 Methylococcaceae bacterium NSP1-1
CTGCATAACTTATAGTTAATCAATAAAGTAATGCAGGAATAATGAGATGTCAATCGCATGTTGGATTGATAATATATTGATAGTTGACAATAATAACATTTAAAAAGATAATGTAGGGCTATTTAACTCAAACACCAAAACATCGAGATACCATGGCTAATACAGCACAAGCTAAAAAGCGCGCGAAACAAGCGGAAAAAAGCCGTATTCGCAACGCAGGACAACGTAGCAACTTACGTACATTTATAAAAAAAGTTATTGCCGCCGTCAATGCAGGCGATAAAGAGAAAGCGCAAGCCGCATATCAAACTGTAGTGCCGATTATCGATTCCGCAGTAAATAAAGGCATTATTCATAAGAATAAAGCCGCACGCGGTAAGAGCAGACTGAATTCTAAAGTAAAAGCTATCGCTTAATACCCTTAGTTTTTAACTAACAAAAAGGCCGAACTTTTTGAGTTACGGCTTTTTTGTTGGCTAAAAAAAGCTTCTTTACAACCATTAGGTTGCCTATGCTAGCCTGACGAGGCTTTAAAAACTTCGTACGTCCAAATATACTGATTACAACAGTTGCTTTATTTCAGGATAATCGTTTATCAATTGCTGCCGAAATGCTTCAATCGCATTTTCATTATGACGTTCTGCTCTCGGAATAGGCACAATAATTTCGCTGATAACAGTCATAGGCGCTGCCGACAAAAAGATAATTCGATCAGCCAAAGCAATAGCTTCGCGCAGGTCATGAGTGACAAATAGTACAGTATGCGGACGTTCTTGCCATAGTTTTAGCAACAACTCTCTCACCTGTCGTGCCGTCGGCGCATCCAGTGATACAAATGGCTCATCCATGAGCAGCACATCAGGATCAACGGCAAAAGCACGAATGATTGAGACTCTACGGCTCATGCCTAGTGATAATCGCTCAGGGTAAACGTTTTGCGATTGGGTCAATTGCATAACTTCAAGTAATGGATCGATGATAGTTGCAGATTCCCGGCTATCTAATACTAATTCAATATTTTCTCGCACCGTTCGCCAGGGTAGCAAACGTGGATTCTGGAAAATATAGCCAATCTTAGGATGCGTATGCTGCCTACCGACCAGGATGTCACCCTGGTAATCATTATCCAGGCCGGCAATAATATTCAACAAGGTTGTTTTGCCACAACCGGAGGGACCCACCAGGCAAATAAATTCTCCGGACTTAAGCGATAGCTTTAGATTTGCAATAGCTAAATGATGCCCGGCTTGTTCTATGGCCGGGTAAGTTTTGCTATTGATATTGATTTGAATATCCGTCATCGTCGCCACCGTTGGGATTTTTTATCCAGCGGCTTCAAAACCAACAGTTCTATCAGTTGAATAACGGTAACAAAGGCAATCGTATAAGCCAAAATGCCGGCAACATCAAACAATTGAAAAAACAAATGCAGTTGATATCCCATACCGTTGCTACGACCTAGCAGCTCAACCACCAGAATAATTTTCCAGATTAAGGCTAAACCGGAACGTGTTGCGCCCATAACAAAAGGATGAAGTTGTGGCCAGATAACATGAACCAGTGTTTTACGCTTGCTAAAATGAAAGCAACGCGCCATGTCCAGTAAATCCTGATCAAGTGTGCGTGTACCTTCTCTGATGGTAACAATAACATTGGGCAATTTGTTGATTACTACGGCCAGTATGGCAGCGGATTCAACCAGACCAAACCAGACATAGCACAAGATAATAGTAACCAGTGCCGGAACATTTAAAAAAATAACCAGCCAATTATCAAAGAAAGCATCGAGTTTTTTATTACGGCCAAGGACAATACCAATCGCGCAACCCAATAACATTGCGATAGCAAAACTAACCACCAATCTGAGCAAGGTAACACCCAAGTGGAAGGGAAGCTGCCCCGTCACACAATCTTGCCAAAAAAACCTGGCTACCGTTTCCGGTGTCGGAAACGTGTAGCTGTTTAAATAGACAGCCAAACCTTGCCATACCGCTAAAAAAGCCAGCAATGACAAGCTGGGCAAAAGACTTTTGGGAAGTGTCAAAACAAATCTTGGTTATTTGTCGGACCAAAAGGTACCGGGTTGCAGGCTTTCTGATTTACCCGTTAACTGGTTATTACTTAAGGTTCGAAGCATCGTATAAATACGAGCCGCCGCTTGTTGTTCCTGCTCGCCCCATTGCTCTATACCGCCTTCACAATAACGCTGGCGAAGTTTGGTTTGAGTGGGTAGATCATCCGTTTGGGTCAAAGGAATGACTTTTTGCCAGGCCTCATCAGAAGTACACAACCGGTTTTTAGCCTGCTTACTGGCCTTAAAGAAACTGTTGATGGCTTGCTTATGATTTGCTGCCCAGCTTTGCTTGAACACATAACCAATGCTTGGCACATTTTCAGCTATACCCAAACCTTTCAGAATGCCTCTGCCATCAATAATTTGACGATAACCCTGTGCTTCAAGTCTCGCAGCAAAATGCCAGTAATTGAGAACGGCATCAACACGATTTTGTTTGATTTGTTCATTGATTAAAGGCGGTGCGCCAAAGGTTTTTTCCACAGACGCATTCAAATCCAGTTGCTCTTTTTGCGCCATTGCTTGCAACAATAACCAGTTTTTATCCAATTCACCACCTGCAATACCCAGCCGTTTACCTTTCAGGTCTTTTATGGAATGGATAGAACTTTTTTCCGGCACAACCAAGGCACCCGAGGTATTCGAATAAGGATAAAAAGTGAAATCAGCTCCGGTAGCGCGAAGACTGGAAACCCATATCCAGTCAGAAACGATCATATCGACAGATCCCGACTGCAAGGCAATTTTACCGGCCTCTGCATTGGCGACATTCTGTATCTCCAGTTGAAAATCAGCTGATTTTACTTGTGGGTCATCCTGTAAAGCAGATAACTCCCATTGGAGAGTACCGGAGGCCTGAACGCCAATACGGATGGTGGTTTTTTCCGCTGCAAAACTGTTGCATGTTGCAAATAAACAAAGACCAATAAAAAAGACATTAAATTTCATGAAGGCTATCTCAATGGGCAAACGTTAAAAGCCCTCTATTCTATCTGTATGGAAGAGTTCGCGCGAGAATGTTTGTATTATTGTACAAACATTGTAGCTAAAAAAACCGCGACGGTATCCATGGCAAGTATAATTGGCAGTTTATCCACTTAAAAAAACAGGCAGATGATATGATCAAAACCTCGCCAGGTCTTT
>NQJG01000023.1:0-8918 GCA_002256465.1 Methylococcaceae bacterium NSP1-1
GGCACGCTAACAGTCATTTTTCTGCTTAATTCTGATGTCTTTTCGACAGAAACTTGCATTTCTTTACCTCACACATTTATAGAAGAATTTTTATGAATACCGATAGACGGCTTAAAAGAACTGAAAACAGAACGACGAATCGTCCCATTTTATAGAATAAGGTGGTGCGAATGGAGAGACTCGAACTCTCACAGGATAACCTACTGGAACCTAAATCCAGCGCGTCTACCAATTCCGCCACATTCGCACTATGATTGAACGCGGCATTATAATTACTTATCGACCTTTTAACAAGCTATAATTTCCAAAACTGATTCACAATCAGACACTCACTTTTACATCAAAACCCAATAGCCGAATTTCATCGGCAAATGCATTTAATATTTCAGCAGACAAAGATTCCAACCGCGGCGCTTCCGGCTGCAACGAAGGTCTTGCTATGGTATACAACATCACTTGCGGTAAATTACAGCCACTTTTTTTAATTTTCCTCAACATATTAAGGTAGGCCTGCTTTTCCTTGTCAGTCAAACCTTGCTTGTCAATATCAAACAAACATGTTTGCAGCTTTGTCGTACATAACCCTGCTGAAAGCATCAGCTTTTCCACACTTGTTTTGCAGCTTTGCCCTGAATTGTTGATTAAAGCCCTACCCTCTTCTGTAGCACTGTCCAGCTTAAACCAGACTTCTCCACCATAAGACTTTAATATCTTCAAACCAGCCTGACTTCTCCACCATAAGACTTTAATATCTTCAAACCAGCCTGAACTTTAGCTTGATGAACCAAACTACCATTGGTAATTAGTACATAATGACAGCGAGGTAAAACTCCCGCCTCCGTGGCTATTTTGCCAATCAGTTCAACTGCCTTGGCAAATTCTTTTAAGCTAGTCGGCTCGCCATTACCTGCAATAGCAATATCTTTAATTATCCGTTTATCTTCATCAACCTGAAAACGCTCATAGAAATCACCATTGAGCACATCATCAAGAAAAAACCTTAACTCATCTTCCAATAACTTAAAATCCATTTCAGGTGCAGCACCGATTTTTAAATCCGGTACTTGGCAATAAATACAGCGCCAATTGCACGCATTATTAGTATTAAAATTTATACCTATGGACAAACCTCCCATGCGCCTGGATATAACCGGATAAACATATTTTAAACCGACAATATCGGAACGATGATTAGTTACTGTTAATTTTGACACCATAATTTGCTTTGAAGTAATTTTTAATCACATTATTCTACGGTGTTCTATAGCTTTAATTTAAGTTATTTGAAATCTTTTGTGCTAAGTTTTTATTTACTTTCACCTCAAACACAAAACCTGCAGAAAAATAAAACTACGAAAGTGAGTGACCCCATTTTCCATGAGAGCATCAAAGGAAGCAGCATCAATTTCATCAATAAGAACTATATGCCAAGAACTTTAAAGCAACTTACTTGCTACCCATTCACTGATAGTCTAGTATTTGCTATAAGTTAGCCACCATCGCCAATTTTTCTCACATATAAAACATCTAGGGCAAGGGTTTAAACCACTACACTTAGAAACCAACATTAAGGAAATATACAATGTTAAAAAAAGCTACAATCCTTATCCCAGCACTTTTAATTGCGACATTGAGCGGATGCAGTTCGACTTATCGTTTCTTCAAAGCTCAAACCTACCTCAATACTGATCTGATCGAAGCTAGCTATGATGCTACAGATGAACTTAAAGACCAACTTTGCCGAAAGATCCCGAAAGGCTCTCTGATTGTGGTTAGTACGCTGCTCAATGCTAAAAAAGATCCAAATGAGACATCATCATTTGGTCGCATAATTTCAAATCAGATCGCTACCTCCCTACATAATTCAGGTTATCAAATTATCGCCCTGGATTTACCAATCGATCTTTTTATGATGAAAGAAGATGGCGAGTTACATCTTTCCGAAGAAGACAAAGCCCTGCTCAGACGTTTTAACGCAGCTATCATGGTAGGCGGAGTGTATGCACCAGGAAAGCAAAACGCCTACGTTTCTCTTCGTGCAGTCAATAGATTTACCAGGCATGTAATCGCATCAACTGATTTTTCTGTAGTTCTTGGACCTGATGTAAAAAATCTATTAAAAAGCAAAGGTACTGACTCTACCTCCCTTATACCTACTGGATCACCTGGCTCTGTTGCCGAACCCAATGCAGAAGAATCTGCGCCAACTGCGAACGATACCGCTCCAACTGTGGAAAGCGAGCCCCTCAAGTTGGAAGAAACACCTGCTAACAATCCCGCTGCAGGCGTGAAAAGCTTCCCCTCCCAGATGGAATAAATATCACCCAATCGACTGAATATGTATCAGCTCAAAAAAATGAATCACCTGTCCTAACGCATTCTGACTAGCCGAAACCCCTGATTAGCCTGGCGCGACCAGGCTACACCCCAGTTACGATAGGCGGCGCGCACTCTGACCGCATCAGCGTTCCAGCCGCCGCCACGGATTGAGATCAATTCATCACTACCTGGTTTTATATCGGAGCATACTGCTTCAGCACCGGTATACTTTTCCTCATATTTTGAGCAGGTCCATTCCCACACATTGCCCAACATATCATGCAAACCAAATTTATTAGCCCGAAACGCACTGACTGTCGCTGTAAAAAAATAACCATCTTCACAATTATGTGTCTGGGGCCATTTGACAGGGCCTGATTGGGTATTGTCTGCTACATTGGCATAACTACAGGCTATATCCGGATTATTACCCCAATAGCGTGCAGTTGCTGTCCCTGCTCTGGCCGCATATTCCCATTCGGCTTCCGTTGGCAACCTATATTCCTGGCCTGTTTCTTTATTAAGCCATTGAATATAAGCCCTGACATCATCCAGGCTAACACAAGTTACCGGGGCATTAGCAATTAAGGCAATCCCTCGAACAGGCACCTGCCAATTTGCCCATGGCCACCAATTCCAGTGCTTTTCAGATTCTTTTTGATAACTCCAACAGCCGGATTCTCCAGTATTTCGCTCAGCATCGGTAATAAAATGGGTAGCAGTTATAAACTTTCTAAACTCTTCTACAGTAATTTCATTTTTAGCCAACCTGAATCCCTTAACACAAACCCTGTGCACAACTTCATCAGTGCCGCGCCCTTCTTCTGTTTCCGGACTACCCATTTGAAAACACCCGGGTGGAATATTAACTACCTGAGGGATAACAACGAAGCTATTCTGTTGCTGCGGTATTCTTAACGGCTGAACTAGCCTTTTGCTGGGCTCTTGATTGGCATACGTTTTGACCGGATCAGCTTTTACGATGCAGGGAAAAGAACACAGCATTAAACTTAAAAGCAGGTAGTCAGCTTTAGTGATAGGCATTGTTGAAATCACGAAGTTACGAATGTTGAAATTATCGCATTTTTTGCATGCAACACCGTTGATCTATTATTCAACATTATTGTATGCAGTGCCTAAATCAATGTTTTTAACAGGGTCCCGCATGAATTTTTCCTCGAAACATCTGTTGCTATGTAAACAGTATGATTTTACAATCATCTTAAACAACTGTTTAATACAACCGTTAGAATGACTCAATTAGCTGCCACCGAACCCGCGTTTGATCGCCTGCTCCACGTTGCCATAGAAGTTTTTGCCGAATGCGGTTTTCGTGAGGCTACCGTGCGAGAGATTTGCTCCAGAGCTAATGTTAACGTAGCATCAGTAAATTACTATTTCCGTAGCAAAGAAGCACTTTATGCACAGGCATTGACCTTTGCCTTTCAAGAAGCAAATCGACTGCATCCACAAGATGACGCTCTCGATAAAAGCCTGCCTCCGGAACAACGTCTTGCATTATTTATCAAACATTTTTTGCATAAATTGCTGGACGACAGCCATTTAGGCCTCCACAGCAAACTGATTGCCCGTGAAATTGCCGACCCTACCAAAGCATTAGATGAAATTATCGAAACAACCATTGCTCCGCAATTTACCCTGTTGCAAGAAATCATCCAACAAATTCTGGGAGCTCATACCGATAAAATGATCGTGCAGCGTTGCCTGCTCAGCATTTTTGGCCAGTGCCTGATGTTTAAACACTCCCGCTCGATTATTGACCGCTTATATCCTGAATTGATAGCTAATGATTCGGCCATACAAGCTGGCGCTGAACATATCGCGCAGTTTTCATTAGCCGCCCTAACCCGGTTCACCCAACAAAACGAGAGACTAAATTCATGAATCACATTGCCTTAAAAATGCTGATGGGTGATAAAGGTAAATATCTCGGCATTGTTATGGGGCTGACATTTGCCTCGTTGATTATGACCCAACAACCGGCTATTTTTTTGGGAATCATGTCACGCACTTACAGTTTTATTTCGGACGTCGGCTTGCCTGATATTTGGGTGATGGATCCGAAAGTGCAATTTGTTGATGACATCAAGCCCTTGCAGGACACGGAACTTTATCGCGTACGGGGTATTTCCGGTGTGGAATGGGCGATGCCGATGTACAAGGGACTGCTAAAAGCGCGTCTTTTCGATGGTAGATTTCAAACCTGCAATGTTGTGGGTTTGGACGATGCGACTTTAATCGGTGGCCCGCCCGTTATGCTGGAAGGAAAGATTGATGATTTGCGCCGTAGCGACAGTGTTATCGTCGATATTGACGGAGCCAGAGATAAATTGGGAAAACCTTCGCCGATACCCGGCGGCAAACCCATTCCTCTAAAGATAGGCGACAGTCTGGAGCTAAATGACCGCCGCGCGATCGTCGTTGGTATTGCTAAAGTCACACGGACCTTTCAATCCCAGCCAGTAATCTACACGACTTATTCCCGCGCCAAGAGTTACGCACCCCGTGAACGCAAGCTTTTGTCTTTTGTTTTGGTTAAAGCAAAAAAAGGCCAGGATCTTGCCGAACTAACCCGCCGCATCCGTGAAACAACGGGGTTAGCGGCTTATACGCAAGAAGAGTTTAAGACTCTCTCTTTCGAATATTTTATACACAACACGGGTATTCCGATCAATTTCGGTACTTCAGTACTTTTGGGCTTTATTGTCGGTGCAGCCATTGCGGGCCAGACTTTTTATAATTTCACCCTGGGAAACCTGATGCAATTCGGCGTGCTAAAAGCAATGGGCACCAGCAACTGGACCTTACTCCGCATGATTTTATTACAGGCGGTCCTGGTCGGCAGTATCGGTTATGGTTTAGGCGTAGGTTTGACTGCATTATTCGGCTTCGCCATGCGTCATACCATTCTGGCATTCAAGTTTCCCTGGCAACTGCTGCTGTTCAGCGGTGCCGGCGTCAGCCTGATCTGCGTCTTTGCTGCGGTCATCAGCATAGTCAAAGTGATTCGTTTGGAACCCGCGATTGTTTTTAAAGGCTAAACCATGAATCCAGCAGTACGCTGCCAGAATGTAATCAAGGTTTATGATACTGGCGGCCAAAAAGTTACCGCTCTTAACGGTATCAATCTGGATATTGCTGCGGGTGAACTGATGATGCTGGTCGGCCCATCCGGCTGCGGCAAGACGACCCTGATTTCAGTGATCGCAGGCATTCTCGATCAAGATGAGGGAAGTTGTGAAGTATTTGGCGAGAATTTACTCAATATGCGCAGCAGGGACAAACTAAATTTCAGGGCGCATAACATCGGTTTCGTGTTTCAGGCGTTTAACCTGTTGCCCTCGCTAAATGCTGCAGAAAATGTGTCAGTTCCGCTGATCATCAATGGTATGAAACGCGTTGAAGCGGAGCGTAAGGCAATAACTGTACTTGAGCATGTCGGTCTGGGGGAGCGCTGGACATCCTTACCCTCACAACTTTCAGGCGGGCAGCAACAACGCGTCGCAATTGCCCGTGCCTTGGTACATAGCCCACGACTCATCGTATGCGACGAACCCACCAGCGCACTTGACCATGAAACCGGACGCAATGTGATGACACTGCTTAAGGACGTAGCCATGCACAAGGACCGCACGTTGGTGATTGTCACCCATGACGCGCGTATTTTTGACTTCGCCGACCGCATTGCAGAAATGGATGACGGGCATATTATTAAGGTGAAAGATTCAAGGTGAAAGGAGAAAAAAGTGCATTCACCGTAAGTGCTCACCTCCCCCTTTGTAAAAGGGGGATTGAGGCGGATTTATCTAATAACTCCCCTACCCCCTCGGCAACTACTCCATATGTTGCTCTACCTCCTGCTTCCATACAGTCTTCTTTTCCAAAGAGGGGGGCTTGATTGCACCTTGAACCTTAACTATGCAAATTAAATACACACTCCCCATACTTGCAATCGTAGGATTTCTGTTTGCTGCTTACACGGTAATCAACAGCAACCAACCTGTGCCGGTTGCAAAAGCTGTTACAGAACCCGCCTCGGCACCCTTCAAAGCGTTTATTGCCGGCGCAGGGATTGTAGAGGCGCAAAGCCAAAATATCGATATCGGCACACCCTTACCCGGCATCGTCAAGACTGTAGTGGTAAAGGTTGGCGATCAAGTCAAGGCCGGGGCGCCGCTTTTTTATCTCGATGACCGCGATACTCGTGCGATCTTGGCTATAAAACTAGCAGACCTTGCGAAAGCGAAGGCAGATGTGAATGTCGCAAAAGCCACTTTCAGTGATGCCAAATCATTGAGTGATTTGGCGGAAGCGGTAACGGACCGGCGCGCCATCAGTACCGAAGAACTGCTTAAACGACGCAACGTATTGCAAATCACCAAAGCCAGGCTGGAAAGCGCGTTAGCTTTGGTACAACAAGCCGAAGCCAGTGTGGCAGATACTGAAACTACGTTAAGCCGCCTTATCGTTCGCGCTCCGATTGCAGGCGAAGTGTTACAAGTCAATATCCGCCCCGGCGAATTCGCCCAGGCTGGATTTTTAAATACCCCGTTGCTGGTACTGGGTAACCTGGATCAGTTGCATGTGCGGGTTGACATCGACGAGAATGATGCCTGGCGATTCGACAAAAACAGCAAGGCGGTAGCATTTCTACGCGGCAATCGAAGCTTCAAAGTCGACTTGAGCCTGGCTTATGTGGAACCCTATGTTGTTCCCAAAAAATCCCTGACTGGCGACAGCAATGAGCGGGTTGACACGCGTGTATTACAAGCGCTCTACCGCTTTGACCGCAAGCAACTGCCCATTTATGTGGGACAGCAGATGGATGTATTTATTGAAGCTCAGGATTACACCCCTGACCAGGATTTGGAAAACCACCTGAATGCCAAAGGGCCATCCTCATGAGACGCTGTTCTATCATGCTAATTCTGTCATTGCTGGTGTCCGGCTGCACCGTCGGCCCTGACTACAAACCCCCCATTGTACCTGTCCCCAAACAATGGAGTGAAGCACCAAAGGGCAAACACAAGCCTGTCCCGAGCAAAGACGAAGGGGGATTACCCCAACCGGTACAACAGGATCAATGGTGGAAAACTTTCAATGATCCGGTACTCAACCGGCTCATCACTGATGCCATCGCGGCTAATCCGGACTTAAAGCAAGCCATAGTGCGGGTTAAAGAAGCGCGTGCCCAACGTTGGGTAACTATTACCGCAGGATTACCCAGTATAACCGGAAAAAGCAATGCCAGCCGGCGCTTCAACAACACCACTGCAACCTCCCAAGCAGGCGGCACATCCGCTGCCGGTGGCGGCTTTGGTATCGGCAATCAGCTCATCAATATTTTTCAAATGGGCTTTGATGCACAATGGGAACTGGATTTCTTTGGCGGCGTTAGGCGTGCAATAGAAGCCGCTGATGCGAATGTGGACAGCGAAATAGAAAGCAGCCGCAATGTGCTGGTTACCCTATTGGGCGAAGTCGCCGCCAATTACATCGCGCTACGCGCCAATCAACAACTGATCGCAATAACGCGTGAAAACCTGAACTCTCAACAGGAAACTGTCAGGCTGACTCAAATCCGCCAACAAGCGGGTTTCGCGAGCATGTTGGAAGTAGCGCAGGCACAATCCCAAGCTTCCACCACGGAGGCGTTTATTCCGGTCTATGAAACTGTTGTTAAACAATCAATCCACGCTCTCAGTATATTACTGGGTCGAGAACCCGATGCACTTGCTACTAGGCTCAATAATCCAAGAACGATTCCAGTGATGTCCACGGTCGCAATCTCTGAACTCCCGTCCGAACTATTGTTGCGCAGGCCCGATATTCGTCAGGCCGAACGTCAAATTGCAAAAGCAAACGCCAATGTAGGTGTAGCGACTGCCGAATTCTATCCGAGAGTCAACCTGGCGGCATTCCTGGGCTTACAAAATATGCGCATCACCGACTTTACACCCATCGGTAAATCCTGGTCTGCCGCATCCTCATTGACCTTACCCATTATTAATTGGGGAAGAATTAGCGCCAATATCAAAGGCAAAAAAGCACAATTTGATCAAGCCTTCCTGACTTATCAGTCCACTGTTTTAACTGCTTTTAAAGAAGTCGAAGATGCGCTCGTTGCCTATACTAAAGAACAACAACGGCACAAGTCACTTACAGAAGCGGTTGCAGCAAGCCAGCTGGCGGTACAAATGGCTGACGAACGCTATCACAGGGGTTTAACGATGTTTCTTGATGTACTCCAAACCCAGCAGACTCTTTATCAAACCCAACGCAATCTGGTCGATAGTGAAGCCCAGCTTTCAACCGATCTGGTTGCGCTATACAAAGCCTTAGGCGGCGGCTGGCAAACCGAAGCCATGGTGAGCGACGCCCAGCTGCAAAAATAGCAGCGGGTTTTGTATTCAAGTTGATACAAAGGCTATATCATATAACCAATAATCTCTTCGACCAGCGTGGGGAGAGCAGCGAACATTAACCATAAATAGTCTTTGCAACTTGCCAAAAAAATCCCGTCACTTACCAACCCGTCAAACCCGGTCATTATCCCTACGTGTAATACTGCGAAATTG
>NQJG01000023.1:8963-9546 GCA_002256465.1 Methylococcaceae bacterium NSP1-1
TTTGTCGCAACATCTGTAATATCGGTTTACTTACTGCGCTGGCTGCCTGTGCCAACCACGGCGTTTATGGTATATCGGCATTATGAAGATTTAACCGACGACTTTTCATTCAAGCCGATTCAATATAAATGGGTCAGCGCAAAAAAAATCTCCCCAAATGCTTCGGCTGCGGTTATTGCCTCGGAAGATCAGCAGTTTTACCAACACTTCGGCTTTGATTTACAAGCCATTCGCTCATCAATTAATGCTTACATCGATGGCGGACGGCGACTGAGAGGAGCCAGCACAATAACCCAACAAGTCGCCAAGAATCTATTTCTGACGCCATCGAAAAACTTTATCCGTAAAGGCCTGGAAGTCTGGTTTACGCTACTGATCGAAATATTGTGGAGTAAGGAACGCATCTTGGTGGTTTACCTGAATATTGCCGAATTCGGCGACCATCTATTTGGCATAGAGGCCGCAAGCCAACACTATTTTGGCATTCCCGCAAAAAACCTCAGCCGATCCCAGGCGGCCGTGCTTGCAGCCACCTTACCCAATCCACTACGACTAAAAGCAGCGCGACCCTCGAATTATGTCA
>NQJG01000180.1 GCA_002256465.1 Methylococcaceae bacterium NSP1-1
CTCCTGCAGGACATTATGAATGACAGCGCTTTCGCAATTGGCGAGCAGAATATTCATTATCTGGAAAAGAAATTGGGGATGAGTTAGGCAATAAGGGTAAGCGTTTCGTGTATCCAATGCCTGATTTATTTAAAGGAGTAGTTAACGGTTGAGGAACTTCTTAAAGCCAAAATCAAATTGCCTAGATCACCAAACCAGATGCGTTGGCTGGATTAGACGATAGCCGCAAACCAATGCATCGAAGCAGTAAATGTTGGGTTACGCTATCGCTAACCCAACCTACAATCCATCCTTTCAAACAAATCATCCCACATGGCCTGGCATCAAATTTCCGTTATTACCAATGAAAATACCGCCCCGAAACTGGCTGATTTTTTCAGCCATCTCGGTGCCGTATCTGTCACTTATATGGATGCTGAAGACGAACCTGTTTACGAACCGGCTATCGGTGAAACCAAAATATGGAGCAACACTCAGGTTATCGCGCTCTATGAGTTGGATGCCGAGCCGGAGCTTATAAAAACCCGGGTATTCCGCCAGTTTAAGAATGAAGACTTACAGTGCTGGCTGAATGAAGAAGTTGCCGATCAGGAATGGGAACGCGCATGGATGGAATATTATAAGCCGATGAAATTTGCCGACAGACTCTGGGTTTGCCCGACAGATCAGGAACAATTTGAACCCGGTACTGTATGCCTGACGCTGGATCCGGGACTTGCATTTGGCACAGGCACTCACCCGACAACAGCATTATGCCTGGAATGGCTGGCCAGTCATGACTTGACGGGTAAAACGGTCATTGATTACGGCTGTGGCTCCGGCATACTGGCCGTGGCTGCGGTATTGCTGGGCGCGAAGATAGTGCACGCCGTTGATATTGATCCCCAGGCCTTGACAGCCACTCAAAGCAATGCGTTAAAAAATAATGTTCAGGATAAAATTAAATGCTATTTACCTGAACAATTTGACCCTTTTCAGGCTGAAATTGTATTAGCCAATATTCTGGCGAAACCTTTGATAGACATGTCGGAACAGATTTGTGCGTTGCTTGTTCCGGGTGGGCAACTGGTGTTATCAGGTATACTGTACGAACAGGCCGAATCTGTTATCAGCGCTTACCAGGAATATATTGCCTTTAACCCGTTGGTACAGCAGGAAGATTGGATCAGGCTGGATGGCGTCAAGCGCTAGCAAGCCATCTTTTTACAGTCTTTTAACGATAAATCACATTAACATGTCGCAACCGGAAATCTATTTAAAAAAGAACGAAGACAAACGCCTGCGCAAGGGGCATCTCTGGGTTTTTAGCAATGAAGTTGACACAAAACGCTCGCCTCTTGAACAGTTCTCACCTGGCGACCTGGTGCAGGTTAAAAGTGATGATGGCAAGGTTCTGGGTACAGCTTACATTAATCCACAGACACTGATTTGCGCTCGTCTGCTATCAAGAAAACCCAACCTGAAATGCGGCGTCAATTTTTTTAAAGAGCGCCTGGCTAACGCTTTGGTTTTGCGAGAAAAACTCTTTGATAAGCCCTACTATCGACTCATTTTTGGTGAAAGCGATGGCTTGCCCGGTTTAGTCATTGATCGCTTTGGATCGGTATTATCGGTGCAGATAACCACTGCAGGCATTGAACAGCGCAAAGAAGCATTGCTTGCTGCGCTGGTTGAATTATTTAATCCAGTTGCAATCATTCTGAAGAATGACAACAGTCAACGACAGTTGGAGGGCTTAAGCCTGGAGTCTGAGATCGCTTATGGTCAACTCCCCGGCACACTCATCATTGAAGAAAATGGTGCGCAGTTTAAAATAGATATTCTGGACGGACAAAAAACCGGCTGGTTTTATGATCATCGAAGCAGCCGCGCTCTATTGGCAAGTATTGCAAAAAATCAGCGGGTATTGGATTTATTTTCCTACACCGGCGCCTGGGGCATCCCTGCCGCCAAAGCTGGAGCATCTGAAGTCACTTGTGTTGATGCATCTGAAGGCGCATTGTCACTGGCCTTAGAAAATGCTCAGCTTAATCAGGTTGAAGATAAAATGCACTTTATCCGCAGTGATGTTTTTGAGTTTCTAAAGCAAGCCCGTCTGGAAAATCAGCTTTATGATATTATTGTATTGGATCCACCAGCGTTAATTAAACGCAAAAAAGATTTTAAACAAGGTTACGAAGCTTATCGGCGATTAAATCAGCTTGCCCTTCAGGTATTGTCCAGGAACGGCATTCTGGTCTCAGCGTCCTGTTCTTATCACCTGAGCCGTGAAAATTTGCATGAAATTTTACGCGCATCTGGACGGCATATAGATCGGCATCTGGTGTTTTTTGCAAGCTTGGGACAAGGGCCAGACCATCCAATCGAGCCCGCATCGCCTGAGACTGATTATTTAAAAACCTTCTTTTGCTCAGTCTCTACAAGCTTATAAAATCGTTGAGACATCTTTATGCCCATTATAAAATATAAATTTAACGTGCTCTTTGCGCGCAACAAGCAGTTTTGAGGAGTTTTACCTTTAATACTCCTGACGGCCTGTGGAGATTTTCTTCGCCAGTTGTCTCAGTATTTATCAACTCCTTAATGAATACAACGCCATACTATTGTTAAATTCACATCACAAAATAAATGAGGATACATATAAAATGAAAGCTTGCGATTCCTGTTCCGGCCGGGCTGAAATCGGCAAAAATCATAAACAAGTCCCTGTTCTGCAAAGAGCGGTAGGTCTGGTTTTTGTTTACCTGCCGATACTGACATTACCCTTTGTGTTTCTTAGCGCCTACCTTACTTATTATCACTTACGCTTGATAGGCGGGGAAAATATTAAAACCCTGGCTGATTTTCTCCCAGATAGAGGCAGTCATCGCTATAATCTTAAAAACCAGATCACTATGGATGGTTCATTCAAAATGAGCCTGGCTCAATCAAAGCTGTACTGGATATTAAACTGCACCTGGTATTGCCCGGTTAGTGTTGCCCTTTTTGAATGGCATGCTTATATGGTCAAAATCGTTGAGAACTGGTGGTGTCCATTCACTCATGAGAAGAAAGAAGGTTACAGCAACGCCAAGATTGATAAGTCGTTTTGGCATATCTATCCGGAGGATTTAGCTAAACTGGACCAGGAAGACCGGGATAATCCCATCTGGAATGATTCAGCCGATAAATGATTTTCAGGTAAAAGGTACAAGATGCAAGGCAAAAGCCCTTATCAACTGGAAAACAACCTGATTCTGGCGCCAATGGCCGGTATCAGTGATCGTCCCTTCAGAGAATTGTGCAAACAATTCGGTGCCGGCTTGGCTGTGTCCGAGATGGTGGCATCTAATCCTGCCTTACGAAAACACAAACGAACCTTATTAAAAGCCGATCATAACGGCGAAACAGGCCTTCGGTCTGTGCAGATTTTAGGTACCGACCCTCAGCAAATGGCCGATGCAGCAAGGTTTAATGCTCAACAGGGTGCACATATTATTGATATAAATATGGGTTGCCCGGCAAAAAAGGTCTGTTCAGTAGCGGCAGGTTCAGCATTATTAAGAGACGAAGTGCTGGTCAAGAAAATACTTGATGCTGTTGTAAATGCCGTCGATATTCCCGTCACGCTAAAAATTCGTACCGGCTGGGATTTACACAGCCGTAATGCCGTTGAAATAGCCAGGATAGCAGAAGAGTCGGGGGTGGCCGCCTTAACCCTCCATGGCAGAACCCGCGCCTGTAAATTTAACGGGCAAGCTGAATATGAAACTATAAAAAAAGTTAAGCAATCGGTCAGGATTCCGATTATCGCCAACGGCGATATTGATTCGGCGGAAAAAGCCAACTATGTTCTGGCTACCACAGGCGCGGATGCCATTATGATCGGTAGAGCTGCTCAAGGAAATCCATGGCTATTTAATCAAATCAGGCATTTTCTTAAAACAGGAAAAGTCCTTGAAAAACCAACAGATTCGGCTATATACAGCATACTTTTGAGTCATCTGGAACAACTATATAGTTTCTATGGAAATGTCAGCGGTGTTAGAATAGCCAGGAAGCATATCGGTTGGTATTTCAAACATCTTGGGTCAATAAGTCAGGATACCAAAAACATCATCAATCAGGCTTCAGTTCCATCTCAACAAATAATGCTGGTTAAAGCTGCATTGGATCCTTTAATCTGAAAGTGCGGGAATAATATGGAAACATCTAAAAAATGCGCCGTAATTGTCAGTTTAGACCGCAGGGATGCAGATTCGGTTGATCGAAGGGATATTAATTTGGAACGCAGAAATCCCTCATCCATACCATTATCTGCCTACATCAGACAGGCCATCGACCTTTATTTTGTGCAATTAAAAGGTCACGACGCTGCGGGGCTTCACGCCATGGTCATCAGCGAAGTTGAAAAACCCTTATTGGAAGCAGCACTGGAACATTCAGGGTACAACCAAACCAAAGCAGCCAAAGCACTAGGAAGCACTAGGTTTAAGCCGTAGCACCCTACGCAAAAAACTGGATCAGTACGGTATATCCTAAAGCCCGGCCAGGTTCAGTTTTAATTTGTCCGACCACCTTCTCACAAACCAACCCATCCATTCAAAGGTCTACATGAACAAAAAAATTACTCGCGCCCTAATCAGCGTCTCCGATAAAACCGGTATCGTCGATTTTTGCCGGGAATTGAGTCAGCTGGGTATTGAAATTCTTTCTACTGGCGGCACCGCCAAGACACTGGCGGAGCATAAAATTCCCGTTACTGAAGTTTCTGATTACACAGGTTTTCCAGAAATGATGGATGGCCGGGTTAAAACCTTGCATCCCAAGGTTCATGGCGGCATTTTAGG
>NQJG01000181.1 GCA_002256465.1 Methylococcaceae bacterium NSP1-1
ACGAATTCAACACGCCTTATACTTGCGGGTTCTGCGGTGGTTTTGTTTATTGCCTCAAGTACCCTGGTACTTAAATCGGCGCTGCTTACCCCTTCATGAGGTTTCAATCGAATCAGGACATCTTTTGCCGAGCCAAAATTCTGCACAGTGGCATCACCAAAACCATTCTCATCCAAGGTATTACGCAGTACTGTTAAATCGGCCGCTTTTTGATAACCAATCTCTATCAGTGTGCCGCCGGTAAAATCAATACCCATCTTTAAACCGTTTACAGCAAGCGAAGCGATCGAGATAATCGTCAATATTCCTGAAAATATCAGTGCTATATTTCGGTTACCTATAAAATTAATATTTGTTGTCTTCATTTTTTAATCTTCTAAATAGATAATTTCTCAACTCTGCGGTTACCGTATATCCAGTTAATAACCATCCGCGTTCCGGTAATTGCCGTAAACATGGATGACAAAATCCCGATAATCAGCGTTACCGCAAAACCTTTTACAGAACCGGTGCCATAAGCGAATAACACCACAGCTACCACAAGGTTGGTAAAATGGGAGTCAAGGATAGTTGCAAAGGCTTTATCATAGCCGATAAATATAGCGGATTGCGGTGTGTGGCCATTTTTGAGTTCTTCTTTAATCCGTTCGAAGATTAACACGTTAGCATCAACCGACATACCCACGGTCAGGATGATCCCGGCAATACCTGGCAATGTCAGCGTTGCCTGCAACATCGATAAAATTGCTACAACAATAACCACATTAAACGCCAGCGCCAAGTTGGCAATCATGCCAAATAGCCGGTAATAAACCGCCATAAATAGCACAACCAAAGCAAAGCCCACTACAAAAGATAACATGCCTTTGTTTATGTTATCTTGCCCAAGGCTTGGCCCTACGGTACGTTCTTCAACAATTTCAACCGGTGCAGCCAGTGCTCCGCAAGATTTCGTGCTTCCTGGGGACTATCCAAGCCGGTTGTTTGAAAGCGTTTACTGAATACGCCCTGTATCGTTGCCACATTGATAACCTTTTCAACCCTCTCCTTATGGCGCACTTTTTGACCATTGACCATTTTTGTGTCGACTTTATATTCAATAAATACTACCGCCATCGGTTTACCGACACTCACCTGGGTTGTTTTAGCCATCTTGGCGGCACCAACCCCATTTAATGAAATATTGACCGAAGGCCTGCCATCCTGATCAACGCCGGAAGAAGCATCAACAATTTGATCGCCCGTCACAATGACGCGCCGATCCAATAATATTGGATTACCATTTCTTTCAAAAAACAATCGACTACCCACTGCTCAACATCAACAAGACGATACTCCAGGGTAGCTGTCGTACCCAGTATTTCCTTGGCACGAGTAGTATCCTGTACGCCGGGCAATTGAACCATAATACGATTATCACCTTGCTGCTGAATGACCGGTTCGGCAACCCCTAATTCGTTGACCCGGTTACGCAAAGTAGTCATGTTTTGCGACACGGCAAATTTCTTGATTTCGCGTACTTCTTTTTCAGAGACTTTTAACCAAACCTGATCTTGAGCTTCCGGCTCGGTAATATCCAGGGTACGAAAATCCTTATCCAGAAGGGTCAACAGCGCGGGCTTATCCTCCGCCGACTTTAAAGTCACTTTTATAAAACCGTTGTCTTTGGCAACAGACTGATAGCGCATTTTTGCGCTTCTTAATGCAAGGCGCAGATCTTCGGTATAGCGGTCTTCAGCTTGCCTGACGGCAGCATCCATATCCACTTCCAGCAGAAAATGCACCCCGCCACGCAAGTCCAAGCCCAAATACATGGCTTGTGCGCCTAGTGCTCGAAGCCAACCGGGTGTTGTAGGGGCCAGATTTAATGCAACTGTGTAGTTGCTGCCCAAGCTATCCCTGAGTAAATCGGCTATCTTAAGCTGATCGTCAGTATTGTTAAACCGCGCTAAAATGCGCCCATCCTTAAACTCAAAGGCTTTAACAGCAACACCGGTCGCTTTAATTTCAGACTCGATTCGGCTGGCTTGCTCCTGCCCTAAAGTGATAGCTTGTGTCGATGACACCTGAACAGAGGGATCATCACCGTACAGATTCGGCAATGAGTAAATAGTCGCGATGAAAAAAACAATCAGGATTAATAGATTTTTCCAAAGTGGATAATGGTTTTGCATGTGTTATTCCAATAATTAAACCGTGCTCTAGCTTACTCAAGCATTTACTGACCAGCCAGGTGCTATAACATTAAACTTTAACTACTTTTTTAGTTATTGCTTTATAAGTTCCCTTTGGCATCATGCTTTCAATGCTATGGCGTTGCACTTGAATGAAGGTGTTGTCACAGATTTCAATCTTGACAAAGTTATCATCCAGATCAACGACTTTACCTAAAATCCCTCCAGAAGTTACCACTTCAGCGCCTTTGGTCATCGCAGCAATCATTTGTTTCTTCTCCTTGGCTCGCTTGGATTGAGGACGCAGAAACAAGAAGTAAAAAAACACCAGGATACCCAGTGGAAACAGCATACCTTCAATACCGGGTTGTTGGGCAGCTGGAGCTGCGGCCGCTAAAGCGTCAGAGATAAAAAAACTCATGATGATCCTCAATTGTTATAATAATTAAAAAAGTCCGCCATTATGCCATAGACGGCACGGCTTTTTCTCGTTGTTGGTAAAATTGTCGGATAAAAACATCCAGCTCTTGCTTTTCAATTGCATCACGCATACTCTGCATAAGTTTCAAATAATAATAAAGATTATGTATTGTACTCAGCCTGGAGCCCAGCATTTCCTTGCATTTATCCAGATGACGCAAATAAGCTCTTGAATAATTTTGACAAGTATAACAACCGCAGGACTCATCCAGGGGCTTGTTATCAAACTCATATTGACTGTTCCTGATTTTCACCACTCCGAAGCTTGTGAACAAATGGCCGTTACGCGCATTGCGGGTGGGCATCACACAATCAAACATATCAATACCACGCCTGACCGCTTCAACCAGATCTTCCGGCGTTCCCACGCCCATTAAATAACGCGGTTTATCAACAGGCATTTTGCTATGAATGACATCCAGCGTCGCCATCATTTCATCTTTGGGTTCGCCCACTGACAGTCCACCGATGGCATAACCATCAAAACCGATATCCAGCAAACCGTCTATCGATTCCTGGCGCAGGTGCTCATACATCCCGCCTTGCACTATGCCAAACAAAGCCGATGCATTACCTTCATGAGCCGCCTTACTGCGCGCCGCCCAGCGCAATGACAAGCGCATGGAATCGGCCGCTTCGTAAACGGTAGCCGGATAGGGTGTGCATTCATCAAAAATCATGACTATATCCGACCCTAAATCACGCTGCACCTGCATGGATTCTTCGGGCCCCATAAAAATAGAACTGCCGTTGATGGGCGATTTGAAGGTGACTCCTTTTTCGGTAATTTTTCTTAACGCTCCCAAACTGAACACTTGAAAGCCGCCAGAGTCAGTCAGAATAGGTTTATCCCAACGCATAAAATCATGCAAATCGCCATGCGCTTTTATGACAGAAGTCGTTGGGCGCAGCATTAAATGAAAGGTATTGCCCAGGATAATTTGCGCGCCGACACCGGCCAAATCTTCCGGCGTTAAAGACTTAACAGCGCCATAAGTTCCAACTGGCATAAATATAGGAGTTTCTACAATACCGCGAGCAAAAGTAAGACGACCACGCCGCGCATGTCCGTCAGTATTGATTAAATTAAATTCCATACCAAAAAATTACTTACCCGCTTCTTCGGTATAAACCCCAAAACTCATAATTCGCTGATAGCGTTTTTCCAAAAGATCATCCATATCTTGATGCATTAGCTCTTCTAAATGACGATTCAATGCTTCTTTTAAATTTAAGGCGGTACTCCTGAAATTTCGATGACCTCCACCCAATGGCTCTCTGACAACTTCATCCAGAAAACCCTGCTCACGAATACGGTCAGAAGTAATACCCATAGCCTCGGCCGCTAATTGTGACTTATCTGCGCTTTTCCACAGAATGGAAGCACATCCTTCGGGTGAAATAACGGAATATGTGCTGTATTCCAGCATGATTAAACGGTCGCCCACACCAATTGCCAAGGTATCGATTAAACAAATGACGGGGATTTTAAAGCGCTCCGCCATTTTCATGACGCGCAATGCCTTGCGATAACCTTCAGGGCGCGGCATACCGAAGTTGCGATAAATTTTTTCCTTGGTATCGCGGCCTTTTTGATGACCAATCACCATCACCGGCTGCCCATCAAGACGCGCCAATCCGCACACAATGGCCGGATCATCGGCATATGCACGATCACCATGCAGCTCATGGAAATCGGTAAATATATGTTCAACATAATCCAACGTATAGGGTCGCCCCGGATGTCTGGATAACTGGGAAATCTGCCAGTCAGAAAGATTGCTAAAAATTGACTCAGTCAGTGCCTGGCTTCTATCTTCCAGTTGTTTAAGCGCATCGGAAATATTAATTTTATTATCGACCTCCACATGGCGGAGTTCTTTAATTTTCGCTTCTAATTCAGCGATAGGTTGTTCAAAATCGAGAAATTTTAAGTCCATGGAGACGTGATCTGAGCTATGAAGGTAAAAGGTAGATTTTATAGAATTTCAGCAATTAATTCTAAATAAATTCCGTATCTAATCATCATCACCCCCCTTAGGCGCATTTTTATAGTACACTTTCACACAAGCTGACCGCTCTGCCATAACAAAGCACAATAACGTTTTTGGAAGTGCAAAACAGCGCACACTCACTTTAACTTGTTGAAAAGATCGCAACAGCTTCTCTCACTTATGTTTACAATTACCAAAGAAGTTTATTTTTGTTACGGGCATCGATTAATGAATCATCCCGGCAAATGCCGTAACTTACACGGCCATAGCGTTAAAGCGTCGATTTCAATACAACAGGAACAACTCAATGATCAAGGCATGGTCTGCGATTTTTCTGATATTAGAGACTGCGTAGAAGCGTACATCGATGACACTCTCGATCATAACTTTCTGCTACACAAGGATGACCCGATTATCCCGATGCTCACGGAAAACAACGAACGTTTCCTTGCCCTTGAAGAACATCCCACTGCCGAAGTATTAAGTAAAATGATTTATCAATATCTAAAACAAGCTGGTTTTAACGTTGTCCAGGTCGTGTTATGGGAAACGGCCAGCGCCCATGCCTGCTACCGGGAAAACTGATACTGACTATGAGCTTTGTTAATCCGGTCAACAAGTCATTCTGCCTGGAACAAATCTGCGAATCCAACTACCTAAAATTACTTAAGTTAATCCCGGATTTGCTCACGTTCAAAGAGACAGCCATTGGACTTGCTCCCAACAACACAACACTTCATATTACAGTCATTGAAAGCACACCCTACACAATGACTGTTGAACTCAGCCATTGTTTCAACAAGAATCTGGATGAATTTCTGGAACCAGCCGTCAAAATACGTATTTACCTGGATGCACAACTGGCTGAAGTGTTAAGCGATCACGTCCGCGCAAGCGTAGCGCAAGTATTTAAAAATCCGGGATTGAGCCGGGAAATCATGAATTACAAATGGCGTTTAAACTATTTTCTGCAAAAGTGGCTGGATCACTGTTTAAAAAAAGACTATCAATTCCGCAGTCAAAATCTTGTAACCCTTTAAAAAGCTCGGATGATTAGATGTAGTCGGGCAACAGTTTATTGTTGCCCGATATTCCGACATTCGATTAATGTCGGACATAAACAGCATGCCCGCCTTACAAGTGTGCCGGTGCATTGGTGAAGCGGCATTCGATGCGGCCCAAATCACCTCTACAGACTAGGCAAGTGCCTTGGCCTTAAGCCGGGCAAATTCGTCTGCATTGATCGTGCCGGCGTCGAGCAGCGACTTTGCGTCAGCAATCTGCTCTGCCGGTGATTTTCCGCTCACATGCCGAATATAGGCGTCGGTATCAGACTTGGCGCGCTCGATGGCCTCACGCTGGCGTCTGGCCATATCCCCGCCGTTGGCAATAATGTAGACGACTGCAGTCAGCATCGGGACAAAAATCAGTCCGATTATCCACAGGGCCTTTGAAGCGCCTCCCATTTCGGTATTGCGAAATAAGTCGGCAACAATTTGGAACAGCACCAGAAGGTAAGCGACAAAAACGAAGGTTGATAATATTAGCCAGATGAAATCCCAAAAATTGCTCATGATCAAAAACTCTCTAAAAGTAACTAGATGAATGAAACATATCCAACAAAGAAACGACCCGCCGCGACGGGAAAGCTTCAAGTTAAGTAAGTGGACAAATGTTCTGATTATAACATTTGAACAAACCTTATATTATGTACCATGCAGATTGTCAATCCGCTATTACCCGTTCAAGGCAGCCTGGACTTTAGCTTCGTCTTCATTGGAAAGGTTCGTTTTGAGAATATTTCCGCCAGTACCTTTTAACTCCTCAAGCACTTTGTCGGGTGCGGGTGTTTGATTTCGTATTAGAACAAAAAGCGACGAAGTGCCGGGGGTCATAGTGGCGCCGAGTTCTCTCATAAAATTGTCATCGATACCGAAGTCCGAGAGAGCGCCAGAAACTGCGCCCGCTGATGCGCCAACGACCATACCCAGTAGTGGATTCAGGAATAACAAACCAATCAGGCCTCCCCAAAAACCTCCACTTACCGCGCCATTGGACGCAAGGCTGAATGCTTGATGTAATTTGACTTTTCCCTTTTCATCCTTGACGACAACAACCGCATCTTCCAGGTCCAGCAAATAATCTCGTTGTAGTTTCCACAACTGGAGACGAACTTCCTCTGCTTTATAAATGTCATCGTAACCGACTACTACTAATGTACTCATAATTTTTCCTTATATGGTTAGTTGTTTAGTTGCTATTGCGAGCGGAACGCCCACTTATCTATAAGGCCGTCCCCTTAATATGATGACAGCCTTTATATAACTTTTTTTTTCTTACATTCAACTCATAAGTGCAATCGCAAATAAGCGGAAAAAAGAAGGCCAGCTGATATAGTTACAGGCTTTTTTCAA
>NQJG01000324.1:0-1023 GCA_002256465.1 Methylococcaceae bacterium NSP1-1
AGATTTCCAGAGGTAACCCCACAGGATACCTGCAGTTGAAACTTCTAAAACGAACTCGATATACAGGAAGTTCATCCAATATGTTTCGAATTCAGGTGCGAATGAGTCAAGACCAGCTGACCAGCCATAAACACCTTCGTACCAACGGACCCATGCATAAAAAACGATATAGACTAATGAGCCTAATATCATGTTTCTTTTATTTAACAGCGGTGCTTCCGCAGCATCAGCTTTCACTGATTCAGTTGTAGCTGCCATTTCTACCTCCTAAAAATTAACAAATCCCCAGTCAATTGACCAGGACTCTATAGTACAACTCCATTTTCCCACTCCTCCTAATTCAATCAGGATTAAAGTGCCACCAAGTCAATTTAGTGAGTTATCAGTCTACCAGCTGAAATAACCTTGTCAAGTCAAAAACATTCTCCAATTTCATTTTTCTGCAAATATTTTCTCCCTTAACAAATTTACCTACTCTTAATATATTGATTTCTGTTAAAATTCTTTGATACATTTCAATGATGACTCCTAATTCAACAACCTAAATTTTATGAAAAAATACCGAACCTTAATATTAATCGCAGGATTAGCAATTCTACTTTTAAGTCAATATAAGCTAATCATGCCCTTTATTTACAAAGTTATTGCATCAGATCTTTTTCTTGTTGACAGCAAAGACCAGGCCAGCCAATTACCGATCTCAACGCCCTTATCTGGAATCGCTTTTATGCATTGCAATAACTACGTTAAATCAGAACTCGGACCTGATGTATCGGTTACCTTCGCGGAAAAACCGCTTAATGCATGGACTCTTGGAAATTATCAGTTTCTTATTAGCGCCGAAGCTACCATCACTAGTGATACCGCGAGCACCAGCATCAAAAAATATGCTTGTCGTATCACTTACAACAACGGCGACAATGAGGAAGGCGCTCTTGATTTCGAAAACTGGTCTGTTATAGGCCTGACAGGCTTGGATAATTAATAAAATCCGCTGTTAAATCGATAGATGATATGTTAATC
>NQJG01000324.1:1103-2977 GCA_002256465.1 Methylococcaceae bacterium NSP1-1
GTTTTAACACAAAAACGGGCACCATGACGGGGACAGATAATCTCATCTCCTTCCAATTCTCCACTTGCAATTTCTGCCCCATCATGTGAACAAACATCTTCAATTGCGTAAAAATCACCATCAATTTTAAAGATGGCGATATCTGTTCCATCGACATCAATGACTATATTTTCACCATCCGCTAATGCATTTTTATCTATCACATCTACCCATTCAGACATTCTTTAATCTCCATTTTTTTCATTTTTAATATAAACATCATAACGCAACAATTTTCCCTGAAAACTTTCATTGGGCTTGCCGCCCAAGGGTTCCGCATAGTCGGGGCTTTTTACGACGATGCGTTTTCCGGCAGCCGTTAACGCCGCAGCAAAAAGCTGTTCTTTATCCTGATCATTGCCCAGTAAATCGTGCAAAACCCGCATGGATTTCCTGGCTAAGGCGGATTTTTTCCGTTTGGGCGGAAACATGGGGTCGAGATAAATGCAGTCCGGTTGGGTTTCCAGGGTTGCTAACAACTCAATGGCATTGCCGATGAGCAACCGGGGCGGTTGAAGATTCAGTTTCTGCATCCAGTCCTGTTCAGCCAGGCGTTTGAAAGCGTCGATAAGCAATTCCGCGATCACCGGCGAACGTTCCATGCAGAGCAGCTCATAGCCCATACGAAAGATATGCAAACTGTCCTGGCCCCAGCCTGTCGTGGCATCAACAACGGTTCGGGTTTTTCGCCCGAGTGCCTGTGCCAAGACGCCTTGCTTGGGTGCCGGCCATGAACGTTGCTCACCGCTGCGCGGCTCTATATCGACGGCCAATCCGCCTTTTTTAAGCAGTTCATCTTTCCGCAAGATGTTGAAAAGGCAGAATGTCGCCCTGGCCTTCATAAAGTACCGCCAATTTTCCGCTGTATTGTTGCTCTGAAATGTTTGTGACCATAGTTTATTAACCACGAAAGTCAGGAAGAAAAAACTTCATGTTCTTCGTGTCTTTCGTGGCAATAATCACTCTGTAGAAATCGATTTTTGTTCGTTTTTCAACGCGGCATCCAGCGTATGCCATGCCAGTGTTGCACATTTAACTCGTGCCGGATATTCACGTACCCCCGCCAAGACCGCCAGTTTACCAATGGCTTCAAGATTAAAGTTTTCATCCTTACCGGTTGTCATTTCATGAAACTTTTTAAACAGCTCTTCGGCTTCCTGTTCGGTTTTGCCTTTAACAATCTCGGTCATTAAGGAAACGGACGCGGTGGAAATGGCACAACCCGAACCCTGAAAGCTGGCATCGGTAATCACATCGCCATCCATTTGCAAATATAAAGTCAGGCGATCACCGCATAGCGGATTGAATCCTTCCACTTTTCTGTCAGCATTTTCAATGATGCGAAAATTACGGGGGTTGCGGTTGTGGTCAAAAATAACCTCCTGATAGAGGTCGCGTAAATCATCAAACATTAGCCAAATACCTCAATCAAGGATTCTATACCATTCATCAAAACATCAATTTCTTCTTTAGTGTTATACATTGCAAAAGAGGCTCTTGCCGTCGCCGGCACTTTATAAAAATCCATCACCGGCATGGCGCAATGATGCCCTGCCCTGATGGCAATGCCCAGACTGTCAAGCATGGTGCCAATATCGTGCGGATGTATTTTATCCAGCACAAAAGACAGTATCGCGCCTTTATGCTCCGCCTCGCCGATAATCCGGAGGCCTTTAATTTGCAGCGCTTTTTCGGTAGCATAAGCCAACAATTCAGCCTCGTAAGCGGCAATTTTATCCATACCGATGGCGTTCAGGTAATCGATAGCCGCGCCCAAACCGATAACATCGGCAATATTCGGCGTGCCTGCTTCAAACTTGTAGGGCAGCACATTG